>NZ_JAVIXS010000002.1:0-8992 GCF_031324065.1 Chryseobacterium metallicongregator | reverse complement strand
AAAAGCACGTTCTCACGCGCTCCCAGACAAASTAYCTATTCTTACTGATTAATACAATGGCTTATTATTTTGTTTTAAGCGCAAAGGCGCAAAGTTTTTAAATATTGATATGTTTTTTAAGGCGCAAGAAAATCAAAGATTTTCAGCAGATAAGGATATCAGGATATAGAAATTTTATCGAAGATAAAATCCTTGCGCCTTAAACAGTATCCCTATAATAAGAATTTGCGTCTTTGCGATTTCCAACCAAAAATAAGCAGATGGATCATCATAAAAAAAAGCACGTTTTCACGTGCTTCCAGAAAAAGTTTTTATTCTTACTGATTGTTGTTTGAACTGGATGGAGGCAGTGTTTCAATGGGCCCTGAAGTCTGTCCCGTCACAAAAAACTGCTTCATATCATCATAAATAACATTGGTGCCCGGTACATTCTCTTCGGAAAGGTATCTGATGCTTCGGTAGAAACTGATGGCGTTATGATAATTATCGTGATCCAGCAATACTTTGGTGTCTGAAAGCTGTTCAGTTAAAGAATCCAGCTGTTGCAGTCTTTGTTCAATCTGTTCTCTGGCGGTATAATCTTTATCGAATTCTGCTTTATCCAGGAAGTTAGGAACATACTGGGCATATTGTTCCATATAGATTTTGGCTTTATTCACAAAGAGTTTGTTCTGCTCTGCAATTCTTCCGTATTGCTGTCGCTGATCCGGAGTAAGGTTGATGGTTTTTCCCAGTAGTACAGACTGGATGTCCTGAATCGCTTTGTCAATGGTTTCTAAATCTGTTTTTGAAAAGCTTACACTGATTAAATTGTCTAGTGCCATAATATTGTGTTTTTTGGTTGTTTGTTGAATCAAATATAGCGAGTGCCAGGCATAGAAAAACAGGGTATTGTAAGATTTTCAGAGTATGTTCACCAGAAAGTGAAAATCAGATAAAAGGGTTTGTTTTTTCTGACTTTTTGATGAAAAAAAACGGGTATAAAAACGGAAATGGCGAAACAAGTGAGAAGACCCGTTTCACAGGATCATCATGAAGAACATAGATTGTAATTAAGCTGTTTTTTAAGCATCGTTTTTCTAAATATTTTTCTATATTTAAACCTCATAAATGTTGAATTATCATGGAACATAAAATACATCAGGGACGCAATGTAAAACGATTCAGAGAAATGCTGGGCATCAAGCAGGAAGCATTGGCTTTTGACCTTGGGGAAGACTGGAACCAGAAGAAAATTTCTCTGCTGGAACAGAAAGAAATTATTGAAGACCCTTTGCTGAAAAGAATTTCTGAAGTATTGAAAATTCCGGTGGAAGCATTTCAGAATTTTGATGAGGAGCAGGCTGTGAATATTATTGCGAATACAGTGACTACTGTCAATGATAATGCAACAGGTCAAGTGTTTCAGATAAATCCTACTATTAACACTACTGAAAAATGGCTGGAAGCACTAGAAGAGATCAAGAAATTAAACGATGAAAAGATTGCTCTTTATGAAAGGATGCTGAAGGAGAAGGATGAGATGATGGGGAGGCTGGAGAGGTTGATTGAAAGGAAATAATTTATTTAAGATATAAAAAATGTTCAGCACACGCTGAACATTTTTTATTAAATCAGGCGCTAACTCCATCAATGAAAACATCTACAAAATTTTGAACCTTCTGAATAATTCTTCTACCTATATTATTTCTTTCAGTAAGTTTTGGCTTTATTTCAAGAAGTTTTAATGTATCACTAATTTTAGGTGTCTTGGAAGTGAATAGAAAATCATCAATAGCATCTCTGAACCGGTCTTTATTCAAAGATTCTTCGGTAGCAATTTTTTCAAAAGCAAAGTTCTTCTCCTTATTCCAATACTTTTCAAATTCTTCATTCACATTATCTCCGTCGGAAATATGAGGTAGGTTTTCTTCTATAAACTTTTCTATCAGTTCTTTTTTGCTTCGCAATTTTGCATCACCAGAAAGAATATCTCTGATTTCTTTTTTCTTTTGTTCTAGTTTATTTCCTTTTAGATTTGAGTCGGTAAGATTGGCTAAGAGTGAAAGGATATAACTTACATTGATTTCATCTCGGTGAATTAATTCCAGTTCAAAATCTACATCATCTAAAATGCTGGCTTTTCCTTCTCCTCCTTTTGGTTTTGTTTCGTTCCAAATATCTAAATACTTGCTTTTATAGCCATCAAATTCAAATTCGGTCATTTCTAATTTGTCAAAATCAAAATCGGCAAATGATTTTAAAACATTCAGAACACGCATAACTTCACGGAAAGCAGTGATAAACTCAAACTTTTCCTGTTCAGTTTGATAATTGTTGATACTGTCAATTTCAGGTGCAACTAATTTTAATGTCTCTAAAGCAGAATTAAAAAGATCAATATAATCTTCTATTGGATGAATAATGATTTCCTGAATCGCTTCCTTATTAGAAAACAAAGTGACAGCATCATCAGTTGCAGATTTTAGATTTCTAAAACAAACAATATTTCCTTGAGATTTTTTTTCGCCTAAAAGCCTGTTGGTACGGGAAAATGCTTGAATAAGCCCGTGATATTTAAGGTTTTTATCTACAAATAAAGTATTTAATTGTGGACTATCAAATCCAGTCAGGAACATATTCACAACAATGATTAAATCAACTTCTTTATTGCGAACTCTTTTAGCAACATTATTATAGTAGTTGTAAAAAGTCTGAGAATCTTTTGTTGAAAAGTTTGTTCCAAACATTTCATTATAATGACCGATATACCTATCTAATATATTTCTGCTATGAAAATCTCCGTACTGTGCTTGTGATTCTGCTACCATTCCAAATTCAGGTTCTTCATAGATTCCATTTGCATCCTTAGATTCCTCATTAGTTCCGTAACTGAAAATTGTTGCAATTTTTAACTGATGCTTACCTTCTTCCTTTTTCTTCTGGAAAAGGTCATAATATTTCTGCAAAACATTAATGCTGCTTACACAAAACATTGCATTAAAAGTACTATTATGAGTTTTTCTGCCGTATTCTGCGATGAGATATTCTGCAATTTTTTCAAGACGTTTTGGGCTTTCAAGAAGTTCATGGGTATCTATTGCTTCAACATCAGTATCAATATAAGTATTGCTTCCTTCCTTTTCCTTGTATCTTCCAACATATTCCACAGAAAACTTCAAAACATTATCGTCACGAATTGCATCCGTAATCACATATTTATGAAGACAGTCCTCAAACAATCTGTTGGTTGTTGCAGGAGCTCCATCTATTTTCCCAATTGAATTAACTTCAGAAATCGGAGTTCCTGTAAAGCCTATCATTTGAGCGTTCTTAAAATACTTTTTGATATTCTGGTGAGTATCTCCAAACTGACTTCTGTGACATTCATCGAAAATGAAAACCACTTTCTTATCTTTCAGGTTGTCAATTTTATTACCGTGCTTTTCCTTGGTGATTGCAGTATTTAACTTCTGTAAAGTAGTTACAATCAGTTTGGTATTATTTGAAAGTTGCTTAACTAAGTGTGCAGTGTTTTCAGTGGCATCTACACTTCCTTTTTCAAAAGCATCAAATTCTTTCTGTGTCTGATAATCCAAATCTTTTCGGTCAACTACAAAAACAACTTTTTCCACTTTAGGAATTTCCTTCAGAATCTGACTGGCTTTAAAGGAAGTCAGTGTTTTTCCTGAACCTGTTGTATGCCAGATAAATCCATTCTTGTCGGTATTTCTTACTCGATCAACAATTTTCTCAACGGCATAATATTGATAAGGTCTTAAAACCATTAGTATTTTATTCGTTTCATTCAGAACAATATACTTGGTAATCATTTTAGCAATATGGCAGGGCTCTAAAAATGCCTGTGCGAAATCTTCAAGCTGTGTTATATTATTGTTATGCTCATCTGACCAAAAGAATGTCTGTTTAAAAGTCTGCTTTGCGTTGTTGGAATAATATTTTGTATTAACTCCATTACTGATGATAAACAACTGAACATAATTAAATAAGCCATTCCCAGAATTGAAAGATTGATGATGATAGCGATTGATTTGATTAAAAGCTTCTTTCATTTCCAGACCACGACGTTTCAGTTCAATCTGTACCAATGGTAATCCATTAATCAGGATGGTTACATCATATCTGTTTTTAAAATTACCTTCCTGGGCAATCTGATTGGTTACCTGAAACTGATTCTGGCACCAGTGATCCTGACTGATAAACTCAATCCATTCTGAACTTCCATCATCTTTAATAAAGTGAAATTTATCTCGAAGAATTTTTGCTTTCTCAAAAACATTTCCTTTAGAAAGATGATTTAGAATTTTTTCAAATTCTTTATCGGAAAATGTCTTTTTATTATGAATTTCAAGTTGAGTTTTTAGATTTTTAATTAGATAATTTTCATTGCAGATTTTGACTTTCTTGTGACCTAATTGCTGCAACTGTTCAACTAATTTTTGTTCTAAAATATATTCTGGTTGGCTTGACATTGTGGTTATTAATTTTTTAAATTTAAAAAATCATCTCATCTTTAATTTTCTGATGGCAAATTATGAAATTTTCTGCATTATCAAATAATTCTATTACCTCATTTCTTGCTATAGAAGTAGGTTTATTACTTAAAATAGTTTGATAAGATGAGTATTTGAATTGTCTGAAATTATCAGTTATTGAATGAAGTTGAGGATTCTGATGAATATAAATTATGGTATTTCTTAAGTACTCTTCAGAAATAATTTCTTTTCGTCTGAAAGGAGATTCAATAAGAGCTCCATGTCTGTTATTCTCTTTATTAAAAGCCTGTGAGTAAGAATTAAAAACTCTTGAAAACTGTTTGGAAAAGATGTTTTGCAATGAATGTAATCCCTTTTCAGCTTTAGTAATATTATTAAGTTGAGTCTTAGCAAATAAATTTAATTCTTTTTCTGATTTTACTTTAATCAAAAGATGAAAATGGTTTGAAAGAAGACAGTAAGAATAAAGGTCACATACGGGCACTAATAATTGAGTTATTTTTTGAAGAAAGAAATTTTTATTATGATCCGATTTAAAAATTACATCTCCATTTATTCCTCTGTTAAAGATATGGTAATATTTATCCGGCTCTATAATAGTAATCCTGTTATCATTCATCAAATGTTGTTTTCTCAAAGATAAGAAATAAAAGAATAAAGTAGTGGTATGAGACTCGATAGTAGAAAGCCTTGTCAAGGTTTTAAACCTTGACAAGGCTGATAAATTACTTAAGAGCTTTAAACATCTGATCGATTGCTTTTTTCTTTTGTTCCAGATTAGGGTGGACATAGAGATTTAGTGTAGTACTGATATTGGAATGTCCTAATAAAACACTTACTGTTTTATAATCACACTTACTTTCAATACACCTTGTCGCAAAACTGTGTCGTAATCCGTGAAATTTAATATCCGGAATTTCCAAGTATCGCATCAGGTTTTTATAGTAACTTCTGTAGGTTCTTGGTTCTGTAGGTTTAGAATCATTAGTTAAAACATAAAATGCAGGATTAACAATTTTCTTAAAAGGCTTCAGCATTCTCAAAAGATCTCTGGTGATTGGAATTTCACGAATTGAATTTTTTGTTTTTGGAGTATCAATAAGAAGTTCAGTTCTACGTTCACCATCTTCAATGACATAGATTCTTTGGATTGTTTTTCGAATATTGATAATACCATTATCTGTATCAATATCTTCCCAAGTCAAAGCACAAATCTCACCAATACGCATTCCTGAACAAAGGCAAATATAAACGCCTAAGTTCCTGAAAGTAAAATGCTCCTGAATATAACTCATTACTTTTTTCTGATGTGTTCTACTCAATACCTCTATTGTATGAGTTTCCCGAACCGTAGGATATTGCACATCAAAATTGATGAACTCAATCCATTTATTCTTTGCTCCATATTTCAATACCATTTTCAGTACAATGAGAATATCTTTAATACTTTTCTGGCTTAGTCCCTGTTCCAGTTTTTGAAATACAAACTTTTGTACATCTTCATCTTCAATTTCAGAATAGTCTTTAAATACAGGGAGTAAATGATTTTCCAGCAACAATACATAAGCCGAAAAGGTTGATTTTTTTACATACAACTTTTTGTCATTCTTCCAAAGTTCAGCGATTTCTGCTAATGTTTTCTTTCTTGTCATAAACTTTTTGATTTTTAAATTAAACTGAAAGTTAACATTAAGGATAAAATTACTTTGTCATTTAGGATTTAAAATCACAAATCTTTTACATAAAGGAACTTTTATTTTCCTAATTTATTACCGAAGCTTAGATTTCCCGAGTTTGAGGAGAATTGGAAAGTAACAAAGTTGGGAGATATATGTAAAATGCAAGCTGGAAAATTTGTCAGTGCTTCAGAGGTTTTAAAGGAAACAAATAATAAATTATATCCTTGTTATGGAGCAAATGGATTAAGAGGATTTACTTATTCATATAATTATGAGGGAGAATACTCTTTAATTGGTAGACAAGGAGCACTTTGTGGAAATATAACAAGGGTATATGATAAATTTTATGCAACTGAGCACGCAGTTGTTGTAACTCCTAAAGAAGAAGTACATTCCACTTGGTTATTTTATCTGTTAAACTATCTAAATTTAAATCAGTATGCTACCGGTATGGCTCAACCCGGATTATCTGTCCAAAATTTATTAGAGGTTGAATCAATAATCACAGATTCAATTGAAGAGCAAGAAAAAATTGCGTCTTTATTATTATTAATTGACTCTAGAATTCAAACCCAAAGGAAAATAATTTCCCAACTAAAATCCCAAATGTTAAATCTCAAAGATTTAATATTTGAACAAATAGTAAGGTTTAAAAATGGAAATAAAAACAATTATTCAGAATGGAAAGAATTTAAATTAAGCGACTTAGGAAATACTTTTAACGGATTATCTGGAAAAACAAAAGAACATTTTGGAGTAGGACAAAAGTATATTCAGTACAAGCAAATATTTGATTCAGTTAAAATTAATATTGCAAATTGTGCTTTTGTAGAAGTTCAAGAAAATGAGAATCAAAATATAGTCCAGTATGGAGATGTATTTTTTACTATTTCATCTGAAACTCCTGAAGAAATTGGAATGAGTTCTGTTTTATTAGAAAATATTGATAATGTGTATCTTAACAGTTTTTGTTTTGGTTTTAGAACTAACTCGTTGGATGAACTTATTCCAGAATTCTCACAATTTTTGTTCAGAAGCAATAAATTCAGAAATGAAATAGTAAAACTTGCTCAAGGAAGTACAAGATATAATATGTCTAAAATAGAATTCTTAAAACTAAAAGTAAAACTTCCCTGTAAAGATGAACAAATTAAAATAGCGCAGTTCTTATCATCTATAAATGAGAAAATCAATGTAGAATCAGAATTGCTTACTCAATACGAAAATCAAAAAAAGTATTTATTGCAAAATCTTTTTGTTTAAGAGACTAGCTTTTCAATCCAGCCTTGTCAAGGTTTTAAACCTTGACAAGGCTTCGTTTTTCAAATAAACAAATTAGATAAAACAAATTTTTTCTGAAGCTCTAGCTTTTCTAAAATTTGTTTTTCTATTTCTATTTTATTTTCGATTAAGGAAAGGAACTTACCTATAACTTTTTGTTCGGGTAAGCTTGGAAGACTAACCTCAACATCAGAAAATGATTTAACTGATATTGTAAATCGAGTACTCCCTGTTGCAAACTTTGATAATTGACTTAAAACAATTGGGACATTACAGAAATAGTGAGAATATAATATGTCAATCTCAATTTCTGGTCTAAAACGCATCAAGTGATAGCTAAACACAGCATTTTCAAGATTTTCAGAAATAACAACGGAATGACCAATATCATCAGGTGTTTCTGATGATGGAGTAAAAAGAATATCTCCTTTTTTTAAATTACAACTACTAATTTGCTGTTCTTTCGCAGTTACTTTTTGAAATGATTTTATTGTACTAGAATTTATATCTTCGTGTCTGTAAACGTTCATATAATTTACTAGATAGACCTCATTTTCGTTTTCCCTTGAAAGTTTATCAATACTACTTGTCTGAAAATTTCCAATTTCACCAAGTTTTAATTTTTCCCAATTAGGAAAATCATATCCTTGTTCGTTTTTGAATCTTAATTTTTGAGAAAAAATATTTGTACGGCTTACCTTCATTAAGGTTTCTAACTTCTCAATTATTTTCCTTTGGGTTTGAATTCTAGAGTCAATTAATAATAATAAAGACGCAATTTTTTCTTGCTCTTCAATTGAATCTGTGATTATTGATTCAACCTCTAATAAATTTTGGACAGATAATCCGGGTTGAGCCATACCGGTAGCATACTGATTTAAATTTAGATAGTTTAACAGATAAAATAACCAAGTGGAATGTACTTCTTCTTTAGGAGTTACAACAACTGCGTGCTCAGTTGCATAAAATTTATCATATACCCTTGTTATATTTCCACAAAGTGCTCCTTGTCTACCAATTAAAGAGTATTCTCCCTCATAATTATATGAATAAGTAAATCCTCTTAATCCATTTGCTCCATAACAAGGATATAATTTATTATTTGTTTCCTTTAAAACCTCTGAAGCACTGACAAATTTTCCAGCTTGCATTTTACATATATCTCCCAACTTTGTTACTTTCCAATTCTCCTCAAACTCGGGAAATCTAAGCTTCGGTAATAAATTAGGAAAATTCTTCACACTTTTATTTTTTTTTGTCATCTCGGTCATTTATTGTTATAGCTATAAACATTAAGGATTAAAAAAAATAAAAATTAGCTTACTAAGCCTAATTCTTTTAAATATACTTCGATTTCTGCATCTAATTGAGAACGCTTTGCTTCAAGCTGTTTAATTTCAGCCATTACCGCTTGAATATCAATTTCCTCCTCTTCTTCGAAACTATCAACATAGCGAGGAATATTCAAGTTGTAATCATTATCAGCAACTTCTTGTAAGGTAGCTTTATGACTGAATTTTTCAATTACTGTACGAT
>NZ_JAVIXS010000019.1:0-1220 GCF_031324065.1 Chryseobacterium metallicongregator | reverse complement strand
ATGACAAACAGAGCGGATACTCTAAGTGAATAGTTTGTATGTCAGGAGCAAATAAGAGACTATGCACGCCCACAGAAACACTCACCTTGTCATTCCGAAGGAATCTAAACTCTTATATTGTCATCACTTATCATCAGAATGCTTTCTATGTCTGGATTCCTACGGAATGACAAACGTTGTGGATAGACTACGTGACTAGTTTGTATTATGTTATAGAGCAAGTGAGTGGCTATGCACGCACACATAAGCACCCACTTTGTCATTCCGCAGGAATCTAAACTCTTATTTTATCCTCAATCATTATCACAAGCTTTCTGTGTCTGGATTCCTACGGAATGACAAACGTTGTGGATAGGCTAAGTGAACAGTTTGCATTATGTCTGTAGGAAATAAGTGGCTATGCAAACACTTAGAAGCACCCACTTTGTCATTCCGTAGGAATCTAAACTCTTATTTTATCCTCATTCATTATCACAAACTTTCTGTGTCTGGATTCCTACGGAATGACAAACGTTGTGGATAGGCTAAGTGAATAGTTTGTATTATGTATGGAGCAAATAAATGGCTATGCACGCACACCTAAGCACCCACTTTGTCATTCCGAAGGAATCTAAACTCTTATATTGTCATCACTTATCATCAGAATGCTTTCTGTGCCTGGATTCCTACGGAATGACAAACGTTGTGGATAGGCTAAGTGAACAGTTTGCGTTATGTCTGGAGCAAGTAAGTGGCTATGCACGCACACATAAGCACCCACTTTGTCATTCCGCAGGAATCTAAACTCTTATTTTATCCTCATTCATTATCACAAGCTTTCTGTGTCTGGATTCCTACGGAATGACAAACGTTGTGGATAGTCTGAGCGAATAGTTTGTATCGTTGTCAGAAGCGAATAAGTGGCTATGCATGCATATAGAAGCACCCACTTTGTCATTCCGCAGGAATCTAAACTCTTATTTTATCCTCATTCATTATCACAAGCTTTCTGTGTCTGGATTCCTACGGAATGACAAACGTTGTGGATAGGCTAAGTGAACAGTTTGCGTTATGTCTGGAACAAGTAAGTGGCTATGCACGCACACATAAGCACCCACTTTGTCATTCCGCAGGAATCTAAACTCTTATATTGTCATCGTTTATCATCAGAAAGCTTTCTATTCACATTATTTTAATCCTTGATTGTCATTAAGCTTCTTTACTAGCTTACAGGTAAATTT
>NZ_JAVIXS010000018.1:0-8436 GCF_031324065.1 Chryseobacterium metallicongregator | reverse complement strand
TAACAATGGTAATATAGAGAGAACAAAAGATAATAATGCTTATGATACTATTACAAACGAAGATGAGTCTAAGTCTATCCAGATTGCCCGTACAAATGTATCAGAATCAAATCCAACTGGAGATTCGCAGATAGGAGATGCTATGACAGAAAACATTGTAACACAAGGTCATGATGGAGAAGCAGGATCATCTAGATATACATATTTGCAAATACAAAATTATGATGCTGCTACTCAATTCTTTGAATTTGCAGGAAGTAATACTAAAGTAGAATTTGGGCAGGATGCCCTTAGTTTTTGTGATGGTTTTTCTACAAATATTGTAAGTACGAATCATACTGTTAATTCGAGCTCTAACGTAGCTACTACAATAGGATATGTTGATGTAAGTGAACCGGGATCAGCGTCTCGTCATTTTATAAATAATGCAACACTTCAAGAAAGAGTCCATTCTCATCCACAGGGATCAGATTGGGGGCCTTCAGGGTTTTATGTTTCTCGTAATAGAAAGACTGGTAACTTAACAGTTCAACCAACTTACAAAAATCCTATTGGAGACAGAAATACTTACAGTAGTAATGTAGAAAATACATATCAATACACTCCTGGCGTAGGTTATTTTAAATATAATAAAGATACAGCGACATATATTGGTAAGACAAAAAAATAAATTATGAGAAAATACTTTTTATTAGTTTGCATGCTTATTTTGACAAATAGTTGTGGTAACTATCTTCATTCTCAGCAAAAGAAAGATATTTATCACGTTATCATAAGTACATTTATAGAAAACAGAAACTCACAAGTAAATATCAGTCCTAAAGAAAATGTATTAATAGTAGGTGCTAATGATAGTGATAGTGAGAAAGGTTCATATAAGATTGTAATGTCTTTTGTAAATCCCAAACTATTAAGCGGATTTGAATATAGTAAAGTTTATATGATTGATGGATATAGATTAATTATTGATGAATCATCGAATAAATCCCAGATATTAAAAAAATCATTTAAAGAGACAAAATTCGAGGATTTAAATCAAGCAACTGAAATGATAGATTATGATTCTAAATATTGGCTTATTACATTTAATTCAAAAAATGAAATTGTTCGTATATATCCTCAACAGAAGTCAAAGGAAATAAAAGAATTGCTTGTGAGAAAAGGAGTAAAGTTTTCAAAGTACTACGAAGAGTAAAATTATATAATAAATATGAGAGACTACCTTTGAGGCAGTCTCTCTTTATAGTACGGTCTTTCAATCAATTTGGTTTATGATGCAAATTCAACCTTTACTATTGATATGTCCAAACCCATTGGTGAAATAAGAATTCAGCCAGATGGTTCCATTCATTATGTTGCAGGAAAAGTTTCAAATATCGGAAATCCCTTGGATCAAACAATTTCTTCTGATGGAACAGCAAGAACTACAGCTCATGAAATAGGACATGCTGCGGGGTTAGAACATGCTTTTCATGGGAATCAAATTTCTAATACTCCTGAAAATAAAGATAATCTTATGAATTCGTCTAGCAATTCTATTAAAGAATTACAATCAGATACTGGAACGAATATTACTCAAAAGCAAACGGATATAATGAAAACAACTATAACTACTAGTCAGAGTAGATTGAATGGAATAGAACAAAAACAGGCACAACAACCTAATCCTAAAGCTCCAATTGAACAAAAACAAAATACAAACTCACAATAATTATTATGAATACTAAATTTTATACCTCTTCTCTGATCGTTTGGATGTTAGTTATTGGATTATATAGTTGCAGTAGTAATAAAAAATATTATTATCAAGATATTTCTAAAGCAACTAAGGAAAATATGATTTTTCAAGAAAATTATTATAAGGAGGCAAAAGGTAGCTTTTTGAGAAATAACAATCAGATTTTATTAGTTTTTAATGGAGAGGCTTTCGCCGACTCTAAGGTTACTATAAATAATAAAGATACTTTATTGTTTAAAAAAAGTAACTCTACTAAATGTTTGGGGATGAAATTATATGTAATTGATAAGTCTAATAAAAAAGTAAAATTGATGTCAACAAAGAAAAAGAGTATAGTTATTCCTGTAAAAAAAGAATATAATTATGTTGAGATAAATGGTAGTTTTAATAATAAATGGGCAATTACGTATTCCGAGTTTTTTCCTCTTATAAAATGTGAATAAAACACAAAGCCACTGCAAAAGCAGTGGCTTTTACTATCTATTCTGGAGAAACCGTTATATTTACAATTACAAGGGTCACTTGGGAAATACAAGAGTTACTTTTGCTAAAAATAATGCCGGAATGCTAGAATCTATAGATACCAATAATTATTATCCATTTGGATTAAACCATATTGGTGGTTCTTCCTACTCCAAATTTGGAAGTTACTATAACTACAAGTACAATGGGAAGGAGCTTCAGGAAAGTGGGATGTATGATTATGGAGCGAGAATGTATATGCCGGATTTAGGAAGATGGGGCGTTGTTGATCCGTTGGCGGAAAAGATGACAAGGCATAGCCCGTATAATTATGCTTATAACAATCCGACTAGGTTTATTGATCCTGATGGTAGAGCCCCTAAAGATGATATTACGGTTAATAATTCAGGCAAAGTTCAATATGTAAAACAAAATAATCAACCCAATAGATTTTTTGACATGAAAGGAAATGAACTTAAATTCAATGACCCAAAAGGTGTTGATAAGAAATTCTTAAATTCTGAATTTAAAAAAGGAGATAGGGTTTATTATGCTATAAGCTCAGGGCAAGTAGATAAAGCTGTAAATAGTGTAGGGTTAAATGATGAAATAAAAAAAGCTAGAGGAACAGTTGTAGCATTGCCAAGTAATGAAATGAAAGCGGCGGCTTATGGAATAGCAAATGCAATGATTGCCTTTGAATCTCATAATGATGCTGATTTTACACATAGTTTTTTAACAAATCAAGTTGAAGGAGGAAAGAATGGTTTAACAGAAGATGGAGGAGTTTTTAGAACACACTATGTAGAAGATGAAGCATTCTTTAAATTTGAAGGGACAAATGATGTTTACAATCTTTATGATGCAGGGAATTTTATGTGGGGAAATTGGACAAAAGAAATTGGATTAACAGATATAGAAGTTTCGACAGGTTCACAAGCAAATGAGTTGAGAAAAGGCAGCTTGGATTCTGGAGCGGATCAAAATGCAATAAAAAAAGGAAGGAAATATTAACATGCTAAAAAAGATTCAATACCCTAAAAATTTAATACTGATATTTTTAGTATTTTCTTTGTTTTTCTATCTAATTAGAAATATTGGAGATGGAAGATCTTTTATTGATTTGATATTAAACTGGATTATTTTTATACCAGGAATAGTTACGTTTTTTATTTTTTTTATAAGTAATATTTTCAAATATAAGAATGACAGAACTAATTTATTATATTCTGTAATACCTCTAATTATTTTATTCTCTTTCATTATTTATGTTGTATATAATTTTTTTATAACTTGGAATGAAATATGGAATACCCCATAATAAAACAACAAAGCCACTCGTTTGAGTGGCTTTTATATTACATAATAGATTGCAATTTAGTTTGTTTAAGAAAAGCATCCAGGAGAGCGAAGACATGTTGTCTGTCGTTCTCTTTTAGTTTTTGTATATCTAAAATTTTAGCGACAATATTTTTATCCAGTAGAATGTCCGTAGACCCTACGAGATAATCCAGAGACACTTCCAGGGCTTCCACAGTTGCGTGGTCCACGCTGGCGCGAGCGTCCCGCTCATATATCCACAAGCAGTTGTTTTGCTGTAGAAAAGCCCTTGTACTGCTGTGAAGCACTTATAAACACCCTCCAGATCCTTAGATAAGTCCCTCTCACCACTTTAACAAGCCTCTCCACCCACTTCATCAAGGGTCTCTAGCCAGTTCAGAAGTTGCTCCAGCCTCTTAGTCAACTGTCTCTAGCCCGTTCCATAAGCCTCTATACCCTTTATCAAAGGGGTTAGAGACCGTTATGTAACTCCATTCAGCCCCTTGTGCAACTGGGTATACCCCCTTACCCAAGGGGGTGGAGGGGGGTAGGTAAGGGGGATAGTACGTTGTGAAAATAGCTGGTGATCGCATCTTCTGATAGACTTTAAATAAAACCTCCGCTTCAATTCATTGCAGCGGAGGTTTCCATATTTTCAGAGAAATTATTCGTCTTCTCTTTCTCCCAAAGACTCTTTCAGCTTAATCAATTCGGCTTTTACAAATTCCAGGCGGTCAATTAGAGTAATGGTTTCAGAAATTTTACTGTTGGTGGTCAGGGCAACACGGGCTCCGTCAAGGGTATATCCTTTTTCTTTTACCAGATGGTAGATCATCTGAAGGTTTTTGATGTCTTCAGGAGTGAAATATCGGTTTCCTTTTCTGTTTTTTTTAGGCTTGATAATCGGGAATTCCTGTTCCCAGTAACGTATTAATGAAGTGTTTACATCAAATGCTTTCGCAACTTCTCCTATAGAATAATACAGCTTATCAGGTAAATTTATTTTCATTTTACAACTCCTAAACTTCAAAGATAAAAATTTTTTAAAGTTTAATCCAAAATATATTGTAAAAAGTGCAGTAATACTTTGTTTCAAAGGAATTGATGGGGTTAAATTCATCCTTCAAGAGCAAACGTTTGTTGTAACAGATATAAAGGTTCATGATATACTGGTTCTTTTTTGTCTAAATTTGTGAATTCTTACGATACATAAATATAAATGAATCCAATTTCTGTTCTTCATATCGATCTTTTTCAGGCAGGTAAAAATACTTCTGATTTTTATTTTAATACGATGAAGAATCATTTGGTGGTGGGACATCGTCATATAGAGAAGCCTCACAGACATGATTTCTATGCTGCTGTTTTTTTCACTAAAGGAACAGGCGTACATGAAATAGATTTTCAAAGGTATGAAGTTTCGGAAGGAAGTCTGTTTTTTCTGTCACCAGGACAGATTCACAGTTGGGAGCTATCGGAAGATATTGATGGGTATATTTTCTTTTGTTCTCAGGAGTTTTATGAAATGCACTATGTGAATCAAAAACTGAGAAACTTCCCTTTCTTTGGATCTGTATCTTTTCCGAGAAAACTTCAGTTGGATGCTGGTGAGCTTAAGAAAAATATTAGTTTATTTCAGGAATTGGGAGAAGAACATCAGACTAAAAGTATCATGAAAGAAGGGCTGATTTTATCATTAATGTCTCAGATTTTCATCAATGCTGCCAGATTGTTTTCAAAGGACTTTGATACAATGGATTCAACTGCCGGCCTTTCTTATTTTAAACATTATCAGGATTTTGAAAATCTGATCGAACAAAACTTTACAAAACATAAATCCATTACCCATTATGCCTCTTTATTAGGGATTTCATCCAAACATCTGAACAGGATTGCCCAGACTGTTGTTCAAAAAACAGCCACTGATGTGATTACAGAAAGGGTAGTGCTGGAAGCCAAAAGAATGCTTATGTACCTTGATGAAAGCCTGGTAGAAATTGCGTTCCGTTTAGGATATGAAGAATATTCCTACTTTGTAAGAGTATTCCGGAAATGCTCCGGAATGACTCCTACTCAGTTCATGAGGAAATATAAGGCTTAATGAGTGTAAAATTTAAAGTTTAATGGAGAGATTGTTGTAAACCACCCCGTCAAAAATTCTTTGAATTTTTGCCACCCCTCCAGAGAAGGGGAATTAGGGAAATATCAACTACTTTTTCTGATCCTCACAACCTGCCACCTACTATCTGCCACCTAAAGAGCTAGCTTAAACGGTCCTTCAAAAGTGGTTTCAAAAGAATCTACCAACTGGCCTTTTTCATCAAACACTCCGATGACCATATTCTGTTTTGAGAACTTAATTTCTTCTTCAGGGAAGGAAATATTGATGTTTCCTTTAAGGATTTGATCTCCTTTCAATATGATTTTTTCAGAACCAAAGTAAGTGATCTCTGCATTTTTTGGAGTAATGACTTTTATGGTAAGCGTTTTTTTCTCGTTGGATTTATTCAGAAGAGTGTAAATAAAGGTGTTGGTGATTTTACCATTTTTAACAAAGAATGTAGAACCTGCCGGTTTGATGAATTTTGCTTCCATAGAACCACGGTCGTACATTAAAAATCCTAGGAATCCGATTAATAATGCAAGGATAACGGTTGTTGCTTTCATTCTCGGGGTAAAACGAAATTTATCCTGATTTTCAATTTCGGCTTCCGTTGCATAACGTACCAATCCTTTAGGCAAACCAACCTTTTCCATGACTTCATCACAGGCATCAATACAGGCTGTACAGTTTACACACTCCAGCTGCTGGCCGTTTCTGATATCAATTCCTGTAGGACATACCACAACGCATTGGTTACAGTCGATACAATCTCCTTTTCCTGCAGCTTTTCTGTCTTCATTATTTCTCCATTTTGCACGGCCTTCCCCTCTTTTAAAATCATAATATACATTGATGGTTTGCTTGTCAATCAATACTCCTTGCAGTCTTCCATAAGGGCAAACCAGTGTACAAACCTGCTCACGAAGCCATGCGAAAACAAAGTAAAACGTCATGGTAAAGAAGATCATCACAAGAAACTTCAGTGAGTTTCCTTCTGGCCCTTCACTCATAATACGGAAAACTTCTTCGTACCCCACAATATACATGAACATAAAGTGAGAAATAATCAGTGAAATAAGAAGAAAAGCAGACCATTTAGCCAGCCTTTTTCGTATTTTCTCTGCATCCCATTCCTGTCTGTCAAGCTTCATCTGTTTATTTCGGTCACCTTCAATCCAGTATTCGATTTTGCGGAAAACCATTTCCATGAAAAGAGTCTGCGGACATAGCCAGCCACAGAATATTCTTCCGAAAACTACTGTAAATAACATTACAAAAATCACGGAAGTTACAGCTCCTAAAGCAAGAATGAAAAAGTCCTGCAGGTAGAAAGGTTGTCCAAGGATAAAAAACTTTCTGTCGATCACGTTAATGAGAAGAAAAGGATTGTTATTGATCTTTACAAAAGGCAACCCAAAGAAAATCGCAAGAAGAAGATAGCTGGTGTAATTTCTGTAGTTGGTATACTTTCCTTTAGGTTTTCTTGGGAAAATCCATTTTCTTTTCCCGGTTTCATCCATGGTTCCTACGGAATTTCTGAAATCTTCATTTTCAATTTCCAAAGACTTGATATTGTTGGACTCTGCGCTCATTGTTGTATGCTATAAAGTATTTTTGGTACAATTTTCATCCGGATTTATCATTTTTTTAAGATATTTTTCTTTGAAAAAAGTGATTGATCCTGTTACTGCAAAGCTCCGGATTATATCTTTTTATTACTAATATGATCTACGTCCAAAATAGGATAATTGGGACATTTTGCTTCTATAGTTTTTATTATATCAAAATGAGAAAATGTTTTGATGCTTTTGAGTCATATCGTAAATTGCAGCTTTAAAAATGAAGCATGAAGAATATCTTTAAAATAAGTATGATTGGTTTGGTTTTCGCATTGGTAAACTGTCAATCAGTAAATTATAGTAAAATGTTTTATGAAGGAGTACAACCGGAAATGGTTTCCGACAAGTTCAGTTTCACAGAAGGACCATCAGCAGATAAAGAAGGGAATGTTTACTTTACCGATCAGCCTAACGATAAGATTTATTATTGGGATTGGAAAAGCAATAAAGTGATAGAGTTTTTAGATAAAACGGGAAGGGCAAACGGAACACACTTTGACAAAGACGGCTATTTAATTACCTGTTCAGACGATCAGGGTGAGATCTGGAAGATTTCCAAAGATAAAACAGTAGAAGTTCTGCTAAAAGGTTTTGAAGGAAAAAGACTGAACGGGCCCAATGATGTCTGGAATGATGAAGTGGGAGGAATGTACTTTACAGACCCTTTGTATGAAAGAGATTACTGGATTGGATTTAAACAGGAAATCCAACATAAAAGTCTTTATTACAGGGACAGAACAGGAAAAGTTACGAAACTGGATACCTTCACACAGCCCAATGGAATTGTAGGAAGCGAAAAATTAAAGAAACTCTATATTTCTGATATTGATGCCGGAAAAACCTATGTATATGATATACTGGGAGAAGGAAAATTATCTGAGAAAAAACTCTTCTGTGAAATGGGTTCAGATGGAATGGAGCTGGATAAACACGGTAATCTTTATCTGACAGGAGATGGCGTTCATGTTTTCAGCCGTTTGGGAAAGAAAATTTATCATATTTCTATTCCTGAGAAATGGACATCTAATGTGGCTTTTGGAGGAAAAAACAATGATATTCTGTTCATTACTGCCTCGAAATCTGTATATACTTTCCCTACCAGAGTAAGAGGAATAAAATAAGATTGTGATATCTTTATAATAAAAGAGCTCTGAAATTTCAGAGCTCTTTTTATGATAAAGATATCACAATCT
>NZ_JAVIXS010000017.1:0-54025 GCF_031324065.1 Chryseobacterium metallicongregator | reverse complement strand
ATCCCTGTTATATTTATAAGTTTTTGAATTCTGGATTTACTTTTCCATGCTTTGATTTGTCTTTCTCTTTTATATGCTATTGATTTGGATTCGAAAGTTTCAAAATAAACAATAACCCAATCTTTAGCTTTTGATGTAAATCCTTTGTGATCAGATAAGTGTTTTCTCAATCTTTCCTGTAAAGATTCTGAAGAATGCCCAATGTAGAATTTTTCTAAGGTCTTGGAATGAAGTATATAGCAAAAATACATGGAACTAATATAAACAAAAAAGACTCACTGTTTCCAGTAAGTCTTTAAGTGAGCGCGAAAGGATTCGAACCTTTGACCGTCCCGATTACAAATCGGGATGCTCTATCCCTGTTATATTTATAAGTTTTTGAATTCTGGATTTACTTTTCCATGCTTTGATTTGTCTTTCTCTTTTATATGCTATTGATTTGGATTCGAAAGTTTCAAAATAAACAATAACCCAATCTTTAGCTTTTGATGTAAATCCTTTGTGATCAGATAAGTGTTTTCTTAATCTTTCCTGTAAAGATTCTGAAGAATGCCCAATGTAGAATTTTTCTAAGGTCTTGGAATGAAGTATATAATACATGGAACTAATATAAACAAAAAAGACTCACTGTTTCCAGTAAGTCTTTAAGTGAGCGCGAAAGGATTCGAACCTTTGACCGTCTGCTTAGAAGGCAGATGCTCTATCCAGCTGAGCTACGCACCCTTAGAAGTTGATTCTCGCTTAGTAAATAAGCACATTAAAAAGTCGGGGCGGCAGGATTCGAACCTGCGACCTCCTGGTCCCAAACCAGGCGCGATGACCGGACTACGCTACGCCCCGAATATATAAGAAGAGCGGAGGGTAAGGGATTCGAACCCTTGCGACACTTTCGCGTCGACAGTTTAGCAAACTGCTCCGTTAACCACTCCGGCAACCCTCCTTTTTTGTTTATTTTTTAATGATCGTTGTTCCGTTATTGCGAGTGCAAATATAGAACAGATTTCTTTATTTACCAAATAAAATTCAAGAAATTTTTGTGTATTTTTGAGGTAATAAATCATTCAAAAACCAAACTGATGCGTAAAACATTATATATCATCGGATTAAGCACTTTTGTTTTTTCATGTACTTCCCAACAAAATGTGAAAAAAAATACTTACAAACCGAAAACCCCAATAACACAGGCGAAACCAACGGTTCAAACAACTCCTCCGGTGGCTTCAAAACCAAAAGTTGTATCTGATCATGGAGTAGACTTTTTTACTACTAATATAGCAGACCCAACAAAAAATGATAATACGGCAAGTTATGGTTCTATTGTATCTGCAAAACCAGCCGGATATAAAGTGGTGAAAACTTATTTCCCTGCGGTAGCCCAGAATTTCAGACAACGTTATCTTATATTACATTATACAGCTCTTCCGGACGATAAATCTCTTACTGTTCTTACCCAACAGGCAGTGAGTGCCCATTATCTGGTAAATAATACAGGAGATAACGAGATCTATCAATTGGTAGATGAAAATAAGCGAGCCTATCATGCAGGAGTAAGCGCGTGGAGAAATGACAAAAATCTCAACGATAATTCTATTGGTATTGAAATTGTAAATACAGGCTATACCACAGATAGTACAGGTAAAAGAACTTTTGCTCCTTTTAGCGATGACCAGGTGAAAAAAGTGGCTGCCTTGGTTAAAGATATTGTGACAAGATATCAGATTCAACCTACAAATGTATTGGCACATGCCGATATTGCACCTACAAGAAAACAGGATCCGGGACCTATGTTCCCATGGAAAAAACTGTATGATGAGTACCAGGTTGGAATGTGGTATGATGAAGCAGCTAAACAGACTTATCTTGAGGCAGCACAGGCTGATATTACAGCAAGATATAATGAGGCCAGTTTTATCTTCCTTATTCAGACTTCATTGCAGAAATTTGGATATGCACTTGATCTTAGCGGAAAATGGGATGATGCTACGAAGAAAACAATTGAAGCTTTCCAGTATCATTTCCGTCCACAGAATTATGACGGAATTATGGATGGAGAAACATGGGCAATACTCCAAGCTTTAAATCAAAAATATCCAACAAAATAATTCAAATTAAAACGCATCGGTTAGATGCGTTTTTGCTATCTTTAAACGATCAAAAACAGTAAAATATCTGTAATGGAAAATTTCAGAAAAGAAAGTGATCTATTAGGCGAACTGAATGTGCCTTTAGATGCTTATTATGGGGTTCAGACACAAAGAGCTATTGACAATTTTAAAATCTCAGGACAGCTTTTGTCTTCATATCCGGATTTCATAAAAGGATTGGCGTTTGTAAAAAAAGCAGCTGCTAAAACCAATTATGAATTAGGACTACTAGACGAAAACCTGTATTTTAAAATAGCAGAAGCGTGTGATGAAATTGTAGAAGGGAAATATCATGAGCAGTTTCCGGTAGATATGATTCAGGGAGGAGCAGGAACTTCCATCAACATGAATGCGAATGAAGTGATCGCCAATATCGTGTTGGAAAAACTAGGGAAAAATAAAGGAGAGTACGAATTCTGTTCACCTAATGACCATATCAACCTTTCTCAGTCTACCAACGATGCTTACCCTACAGCAATCAAAATGGGATTGCTTCAGATGAATATCGGACTGGTAGAAAAGCTTGAAAGAATTATTACCGCTTTCCGTGCAAAAGGACAGGAGTTTCATGATGTTATCAAAATGGGTCGTACGCAGCTTCAGGATGCCGTTCCAATGACTTTGGGCCAGGAGTTTGAAGCTTATGCTGCTACTTTGGAAGAGGATATTTCCAAACTGAATAACAACGCCAACCTATTTGTAGAAGTGAATATGGGAGCAACGGCTATCGGAACAGGATTAAACGCTCCGGTAGGATATGCCACTCTTTGTGCTAAAAACTTAGCTCAGATTACAGGATTCCCGATTGTTTCAGCACCGGATTTGGTAGAAGCTACTCCTGACACAGGATCTTATGTCATCTACTCTTCAGCAACAAAACGTCTTGCCGTGAAATTATCAAAAATCTGTAACGATTTAAGATTACTTTCATCAGGTCCAAGAGCTGGTCTTTTTGAAATCAACCTGCCACCAATGCAGCCAGGATCTTCTATCATGCCAGGTAAAGTAAATCCGGTGATTCCGGAAGTAGTAAATCAGGTTTGTTTCAAAGTATTTGGAAATGATCTTACTGTAACTTTTGCTGCAGAAGCAGGACAGTTACAGCTGAATGTAATGGAACCGGTACTTTCTCATGCCATCATGGAAAATATCAACTTCCTTTGCAATGCCTTAGATACCCTTCGTGACAAGTGTGTAGTAGGAATTACTGCCAATAAAGAAATTTGCCTGAATATGGTGAAACACAGCATCGGTATTGTAACAGCATTGAACCCTTATATCGGGTACAAACAGTCTACACAGATTGCAAAAGAAGCATTGGAAACCGGAAAAAGCGTTTACAACCTTGTTCTTGAAAAAGGAATTCTTTCTCAGGAAAAGCTGGACGAAATCCTAGATCCGAAAAACATGCTGAAACCGCATAACAAATAAACTCTATAAACGATGAATGATCAATGGTAATTGATATCCTAAAGATTTCTTATCATTGATCACTCATCATTAATCAATTATAATTCGTGAGGTTTTTAATCATAATTCCTGCCCATAACGAAGAAGACAACCTCCCATTTACTCTTACTTCTCTGCAACAGCAAAGTAGCAAAGATTTTAAAGTGGTGGTAGTGAATGACGGTTCTACAGACAGAACAGCTGAGGTCATCAGAAATTATACAGAAACTGATTCACGTTTTGAAACAGTCACTCTTCAGAAATCTGAACATCAGCCAGGGTCTAAAGTCGTTCATGCTTTTAAAAACGGACTTCAGACTCAATCTATGGATGAATTTGATATCATCTGTAAATTTGATGCCGATATCATCCTTCCGGAAAACTATCTGACAGCAGTAGAAACCGCTTTCGCCAATACCCCTGAATATGGGCTGGTAGGAGGACTTCTGTACATTGAAAAAGACGGAAACTGGGTGTATGAAGGGAATTCCAATAAACATCATGTAAGAGGTCCTATGAAGGCGTATCGTAAAGAATGCTTTGTTCAGATTGGTGGTTTAAGGGAAACGTTGGGCTGGGATAATATTGATTCCATATTACTCGATAATCTGGGATGGAAAGAAGTGGTGATTCCGGAGCTCCATGTAAAACTGATTAAAGTAAAAGGAGCTGATTACACCATACGTCCGGCAGATTATTATGGAAGGTATTTTTATTTCCTGGGACTGAACAGGTTTCTGGCTTATATAGCCTCTTCAAAAGAAGCTATGAAAAGCAAATCTGCTTCATTTTTCTTCGATATTATAAACTCTTATGAAAGCTGCAGGTCAAAGAAACTTGAACTGAAAATTACCAAAGAAGAACAGAAAACTGTTAACGATCAACGTTGGAGAATGTTGAAAAAGAAATGGCTGAAAATGTAGAAGAAGATTTTTTAAACATTGTAAATGTTCATCAATAGAAACGGGTTTTAACCCGTTTAATAAAAAAATAAGATTCCATTGGCTTTAGCCAAAACTTAAGATATAACTCTCGCAAGCCTGTGAAAAAAATAGCTTACATAGAAATAGATACCCATGCAGAAATTGCTCAGGCTTTCATGGATATTATGGAAGGTTCTCAGGATTTTGCGGTAGACTATTATTTTTCAAAGAGAATCAAAGATCAAGTAAGTCACCGCCATGAAGCTGTGTTTTTATCAGATAGTTCTATGATTCTGGATCAATTAAAGGGAAAAGGATATGATCTTGTGGTAATAGGTACTGTACACCGTTATTTTAATACATTTTTAGCAATCACAAAAAAGTACAATGCGGCAGTTATTTCCCATAATCTTAATTTCATAAAAGCTTCTAAGCTGGATCTGATGAAAAGTGTTTTCAAAGGAGATGTTATTTTCAGATTAAAACTATGGCTGAAAGAAGGACTATTCTACAAAACTAAAGTTTATCAGACATCAAGATCTCTTTTCGTACTGGATGCTGCTTTGATTTCAGAGAGATATCAGCTTTTACCTCTGTTCTATACCAGAGATTTTGACAAGACAAAAAATGAAAATCTTGTCGTGGTAATCCCTGGTGGTGTTTCACAGAAAAGAAGAGATTATCATTATATTTTTGAAACGATTCAGAATCTGCATACGGATCAATCTTGTAAATTTATATTCCTGGGAAAAGCCAGCGGACATGAATTAAAACAACTACAACATTTATCTGAAAAACTGCCTGAAAATATTCATATTACCTATTTTTCCGAAAGAGTATCTTCCGAAGATTTTGAACAATGGATGAAGAAGGCAGATGTTTTATGGTGCCCGATTCAGCAGGATACAGAGTTTTTCAGCATGAAAGAAGCTTATGGGCAAACTAAAATGACAGGAAACCTTGGTGATGCCATAGCGTATGGAAAACTGGCAGTTTTTCCCAAGAATTACCCTTCAAAAACTGACTTTATTATTCCTGAAAAAGAAAATATTCTTGAGCAGTTAAAAGCTCTTTCAGACACTCCGTTTGATTTTTATACAACCTATAGGAAGAAAGAAGTTCAACAAAAAATGGAACAATTCTTACAGGGTCTAATCTGATTTTCTTTGCCTTAAAACACCTTATTTGATCTTAAATACACTCTTAATAAACCTCATATTCAGATAGTCTTCAATCGGGAATATTTTTGTGAAATAATTTCCTACATAAATGAGTATCAGAACAACAGCTGGTTTGTAAACGAGATTCAACAGATTGCTGTCGAAGTTCGGAAGGACAATAGCAACTGTAATGGCCAGCGTGCAGATGATAGAGACAAAAATCATTTCAATACTTAAAGGAGAAACTTTAAATACAATATAATTGAAAATGATTTTTACAACATTGTAAATGGTAAGGGAAATCGCTGTAGATAAAGCAATTCCAATCAATTTAAGATCTGTATTCTTAATGAAGTAATAGTTCAATCCAATAGTAAGTCCGGCCAGTAAAAGCATCACCAGAATATTGAATCTGTAATATTTTGAAAGTGAAATAATATTCCCGTTGAATCCTGTTGCAAGGTCTATCAATACTGCAGAGCCCCAGATCCAGACTACAGGTTCATATTCTCTGAGCATGGTTCCGTTCTTTGGCATAAATTGCGTCAGGTAAGGGAATCCCACCATGATACAGGAGAATAAAACGGCTCCAAGGAAATACAGGGTTAAAGATGTCTTTTTGTGGAATCTGTCCAGTTCCACCATATCTCCGTCTGCCAGCGTTTTGTTGATGATAGGTGCCGAAATATTAAATAATCCAAGCTGTGGAATAGAAATCAATGAGATCAGAGCATACAGAACAGAATAAATTCCTACTTCTTCCATTCCCATAAATTCTCCGATCATAAAACTGTTGATCGCCAGATAATTTCCAAAAGTTCCCAGGAATCCAAAGAAACTGTAATTGAAAAATTCTTTCCAGAAATTATTCTTTTTAAAATAATCGGTATTGAAATCCAGCTGAATTTTTTCCAATTTATTCGTATAATATATATACCCCAAAAGCATTAAAAAGAAGATTCCAAAAAAGAAAGCATATGCAATGGTCTGCGACGTAGAAGCTGTAATATTCTGCGATAAAGCAAAGAAAAAGAGACAAAACGCTCCCAGATTGGCTATTTTCGGAAACAGATTATCGAAAATATTGGAAACCACAATTCTTTTATAATTGGATGTATATTTATTGAAAATAGCGCAAAATGAAAGAATTAAAATCAGGGGTAGAATCATTTCCTTGATCTTCCATGCTTCTGAATGCCTGAATTTCGGATAAAAATAAGGAAGGATAAAAAATACAGCCGTGAAAATAACAAAGTTGATAAAAACCGTCAGTAATGACAGTGACAGCATATTCTGTTTTTTACCATCCTTTTCCACGGTGTGAAAAAACTTTACATTCGAATAGGAAATACCCAATACAACAAAGGGAACCAGCATCTCAGCTGTAGGAAGAATGTAGCGAAGCTTTCCGTAAAATTCAAAATCATTCGGAAATATAAATATTGCGGAAACGGTGCCCAGCAAAAAACCAATATAACCGATAATGGAATATTTGAAGCCTTGTCTCGCTACTACACTCATAAGTTGTTTTAAATGTTTTTAGGTATAAAAATAATATTGTTGATGTACTGAGTTTTATTTTTTTCGTCGTTTGTATTTTGTATTATGATATCTTCTGTAAGATCTTCCAGTGTAAAGCTGTTTCTGTTCAGATATCTGGCATCGTATCCCCAGCTCATCACTTTGGATATTTCATTCCATATAGGAGTTTCATGGTGTCTTTGCTCCATTTCAACCATTAGGGTCGGCTTGAACTGTCTGATGGTTTCTCTCGCTCCGGAAAGAGTCTTTATTTCGTTTCCTTCAACATCTATTTTGATAAAATCAAGTCTGTTGAAATGTTCCAGTGCTGCCCATTCGTCAAGTTTAATAACTTTTACTTGTTCCGTATAGCTTTTCTCTTCTCCTTTTTCTTTGTAAGAAGTGTTTAAAGTACCCCGGGAAGCAATAGTTTTTCCATTAATAATGGGTACTTTGAACTCTGCCATTCTGTTTTCATCCGAAAGAGCCAGAGGGAGAATGTGCATGTCAGAAAACAGTCTTTTCAGTCTTCTGTAAAGCTTTTTATTAGGTTCAAAACCATAAATATGCTCATGCTTCAAGGTGTTTTCCAGCTGAAAAAGGAAAGTTCCCACATTAGCACCAATATCCAGTATCACAGCATTTTTAGAAAGGTATTCTTTGATCCATACCAATTCCGGTTCTACATTACGTTCCGAAAAGTTATTTTTATTAAGATTATTTAAAGCTTTAAAATATCTTTTTTTGTAGAAATTCGGGCTTATGTATTGTAGTTTCTCTGCAATTTTTTGGTATAAAGACATCTTTGGCTTTTTGGCGAACAGCAAAGATACGTAAAAATGTAAAACTTTTCTTAAAAAATGTTAATTATAATGGTTTGATTTTCAGGATGGATTCCTGAAATTTGTTTTTGTAACCTGTTGGATTTTACTATATTTTTGATTTGTCACAGAGGCACCTGTATACCCTGAACATTTCTTTAAAACATTCTGTAGAAATAGAAATTCAGCCAAAATACACTCAATCATCTGCAAAAAACCGAGTGATCTGTAGTTGAAAAATAAAACTGTCTAAAGAAAAGGGGTATTCAGGAAATCATTGAAAGGTTTCATCAGTTTGAAAACTTTGGTCATGTTTTTCACTGCATTTTTGTCCAAGACTTCCTCATCTTTCAGAGAATAGACGACAATAAAGTTTTTAAGTTTGAGATATTCTCCCATAGGATCTTCTTTCTCAAAACCCTGAGGTATTTTCTTCAGTTTATCTTCCTGGTCAAGCTCCGGAAAATGTTTTTTGAAATCTTTATTATTGAGAATTTTTAGAAAATCATCTCCATATAAAGAAATCTCCTTGCGAACATCTTTCAGGACAGAAGATTCAGGCATGTAGATTCCTCCGGCTAAAAAGGACTTTCCTGGTTCCATGTGAAGATAATAACCTCCTTTCTGATTTCCCTTACCCATTCCCAGAGAAGCTCCGAAATTGGTTTTGTAAGGAGATTTGTCCTTGGAAAAACGGGTATCTCTGTAAATCCTGAATAAGGCCTTTTTACTGTCTATTTTAGCAAGTTCTTCATCGAAACCGGACATCTCTCTGATGAGTTCATCTAAGAATGAAACCACATTTTGCTGAGATTCTGTGTACAGGTTTTTATTTTCAGTAAACCAATCGCGGTTATTGTTTTTATTTAATTTGTTTAAAAAATCAAATGTATTGGAAGATATACTTGCAGACATATTGTAATAGGTGTTTTTTTGTTATTAAGTGATATTCAAAATGGTTTCTAAATCCGGAATCTTCGTACCTCGAATCCCGGATCAAAATCTCAAAGCCTCAAATCTCGCAACCCGAACCCCGGATCTCATAACTCAAATGTACAAAAACTATTCATATCTCAATGCTTCGATCGGATCTAGTTTTGAAGCTTTCAACGCCGGGTAATATCCGAAAAATACGCCTGTTACAGCACACACAATGAAGGAAACAATAATGGAAGATTCTGTAATAAAAGTAGGCCATGAAAGGAAAAAAGTAACCAGTTCCGAAGACAGGATGCCTAAAAGTACCCCAAGAATTCCACCGGTAATGCTGATCAGTACCGCTTCAATAAGAAACTGGTAGAGGATATCTTTTCCTCTTGCTCCGATAGACATTCTCAACCCAATTTCTTTGGTTCGTTCTGTGACAGAAACGTACATAATATTCATGATTCCGATTCCACCTACAATAAGGGAAATTCCGGCAATAGCAGATAAGAGTACAGTCAGAAGCTGACTGGTAGAACTCATGGTTGAGATAAGCTCCGCCTGAGTTCTTACGCTGAAATCATCATTATTTCCGTCTGCAGGCAGTTTATGCTGTTTTCTCAGAATTTCTGAAACCTGATCTGTAGCCTGTTGTGAAGTGTTTTCATTCGAAGAAGCGGCATAAATGGTCTGAACATAGGTAATTCCTAAAAATCTTCTCTGAACGGTATTGAACGGGGCGATTATTACATCATCCTGATCCTGCCCGAAGGCATTAGATCCTTTTGAAGCCAGAATTCCAATTACTTTCATCGGAACTTTATTGAATCTGATGATGCTTCCTACAGCATCTTCACCGTTGGGAAATAAATTATTGTAAACCGTCTGTCCGAGAAGACAAACTTTATTAGATGAAGTGACATCCTTTTTGGTGAAAAGATTGCCTTCTGCAATACTCCAGTCTCTGATGCTGAAATATTCCTCATTCACGCCCTGTAGTTGAGTAGGCCAGTTATTCGCTCCGTTGATGGATTGTCCGTTGGTTTGTACGGCAGGGGAGACGTAAGAAACATCAGGAGCTCCTTTTGAAATGGCGTCTGCGTCCTGTGGCCGCAGTGTTTGTAATCCGGAAGCTCCAATTCTGGCACCTCCTGAAACATTCACATTGCTGGACGGACGGATGGTAATCATATTAGAGCCCATCGAAGAAAGCTGGTCGCTGATGCTTTTTTTTGAACCTTCTCCAATGGCGGTCATTGCAATCACTGAAGCCACACCAATAATAATACCGAGCATGGTTAAAAATGCACGAAGCTTATTTCTTAAAAGGGCTTTCCAGGCAATCCTGAAGAGGTTTGAGAGGTTCATTGTAATAAATTTTCAGATTAAAATTATTTATAATCGTCGTTTACCGGAAGATTTTCTAAGGCTTCTCTGGCTGATTTTATATTATCGTTTTTAACATCTTTAATCACTTTTCCGTCCCGAAGCGTTACTGTTCTGCTGCTAAAAGTAGCAATATCAGGTTCGTGGGTTACAAAAACAATGGTTCGTCCCTGATGGTGAAGATCCTGCATAAGTGCCATGATTTCATAAGATGTTCTGGTATCCAGATTTCCTGTGGCTTCGTCTGCAAGAATCATCACAGGCTCATTTACCAAAGCTCTGGCTATAGCTACTCTCTGCTGTTGTCCTCCAGACATCTGATTGGGGAGGTGATCAATTCTGCTCTCTAGTTTTACTGCAGTCAAAGCATCTATGGCTCTTTTGTGGCGTTCTTCTGTAGATATTTTTGAATTATAAAGAAGTGGAAGTTCTACATTCTCCTTTGCCGTAGTTCTGGGAAGTAGATTGTAAGACTGAAATACAAACCCTATTTTCTGATTTCTGAGAACAGCTAGTTCATCACGATCAAGATTTTTAATGTTAACACCATCCAGAATATAATCTCCTCCTGAAGGTTTGTCCAGACAGCCAATAATATTCAGTAAGGTGGATTTTCCTGAGCCGCTGCTTCCCATAATGGTAACAAATTCGCCTCTTTCCACTGTAAATGTTACGCCTTTCAGTGCATGAACAACTTCTTCGCCCATCCTGAATTCTCTTTTCAGATCCATGATCTCCAGAATTTTTTCTGCCATGACTTTTTGTTTTAGGTTTGCTGGTTGATTAGGAGTATAAAATTCTTGTTATCTTGGTCCGCTGCCACCGCCACTGCTGTTTCTGTTGTTTCCACTACCTCTTCTTTGAGGCATGAAAGGGCTTTTGGCCTGTCCACCGGAAGATTTTTTCGACAGAACTTTATAGCCGGTGATGATATTGTCATTTTTATTTAACCCTGAAACAACCTGTATTTCGGTGTCATTATCCATTCCTGTTTTTATCTTTTTACGGGAAATGGTACTGTCTTTTGCAATCACCCATACCGCCGCTTCGTTTTTGTTTTCAGTTCCTTTGTTTTGATTTTTACCTTGTCTTTTTTCATGTTTTTTACCATAGGCAAACGAAGCATTTACTTTATATTTTTTAATCACCAGGCTGTCAGGTCTGAAACTCGTAGCCGCTACCGGAATTTTCATAATGTTGTCTAAAACCTGAGTGTAAATTGTGATATTGGCTGTCATTCCCGGCTTCAGTTTTAAGCTTGAATTATCTGCATTAATGATGGTGGTATAATTCACAACATTTGATGAAACGGTAGGATGAAGACGAACTTCCGAAACCTCACCGTCAAAAGTTTCATCCGGAAAAGCATCTACTGTAAATGTGGCTTTCTGGCCTACTTTTACATTTCCGATATCTGCTTCGTCCACTGATGCCCGAACTCGCATCTTGGTAAGATCCTTGGCAATACTGAAAAGGGTAGGAGTACTGAAGCTTGAAGCCACAGTTTGTCCTTCACTTACATTTCTGTTGAGTACCGTTCCGTCAATGGGAGAATAAATATTAGTTAACGACAGATTTTTATTGGCGGTGGAAAGCTGAGCATTCACTGAACCTACCTGCGCTTTTGCGGCATTGTACTGATTGGTGGCAACATCATAATCTGCCTTGCTGATAGCACCCACTTTGTACAGTTGTGACTGTCTGTTGATATTGATTTCATTGTAAGCAAGATTGCTTTTTGCATTTTGAAGGTTGGCTTTGATTTGCTCCGACTGAAACTGAAGCAGATCCGGATCTAAAGTGGCCAGTAATTGACCTTTTTTTACGGTTGAATTAAAGTCAACATAAATATTTTTAATGATTCCCGATACCTGAGTACCCACTGCAACCGTATCTACAGGCTGAATAGTTCCTGTAGCCGTAATGGAATTTGAAATTTCTCCCATTTCAGGCTTCACTGTTTCCATCTGAATTTTTATTTCTTTTTCCCGAATGAAGAAAAACCAGACTGCACCTGTTACAATGATGCCGCCCACAACCCAGTACAACCATTTTTTATTCTTTGTTTTCATAGCTTACTTTAGATTTATAGGGTTACCTGCGTAAAATTCGTAGATCTGTTTATTGAGGATTGCTGTATATTTTGCCTGAAGATAATTCTGAACAGACTGTATATAAAGCAATCGTTGTTGTTGAAGTTGTACATAATCAATGCTTCCGATTTTCATCTGAGCATTCACGATATCATAACTCTGCTTGCTGATATTCATTTGCTGGGAAGATGAATCGTATTGGGACAATGCATTCTGAAGATTGATATAAGACTGTTCTACCTGTTGATTCAGGATCGTTTTGGTGTTCTGTAAGTCAAGATTGGCTTGTTCAATGGCGATTTTTGATTTCTCAATCTGTGTTTTGTAAATTCTGTTGTTGTAAATCGGAATACCAAGGCTTAATCCGATGGGCATATAAAAGTTGTTTCCCAACTGGTTAAAATAATTTCCATTTCCGTTAGAATAATTGGTGGAAATGTTTCCAACTAAACTCAAAGTAGGTTGAATAGATGCCTTAGCCATCTTCAGATTGGTATTGGAGTTTTCTACATTCAGTTCACTGTATTTTACTTCCGGACGTTGATTTTGTGCCAGATTTTGAACATCTTGTAAGGGTTTCAATTGATCATCTACGATAATGCTGTCTGGCTTTACAATTTGAAAATCATAATTTGAAGGCAGCTGCAGGATTTGTTTTAAGTTAACAGTATTGGTCCGTAGATTGTTCTGGGCGGCTACCAGGTTGTACTGATCCTGGGCGACTTGAGATTGGATCTGAAGATAATTTAATTTGGAAAGGCTTCCGGCTTTATACAGCTGATCACCTTGTTTTAACTGAGTTTGGGTGGTTTTCAGAACATTTTCAAGGGAAATGATGTTTTCCTGGTTCATCAGAATATTCAGATAGGCCTGGGTGATATTGAGTGTGATATTATTTTCGGATTCCTGTACAGACAAATCTGCCATTTGCACGAGAAGATTCTTAGAAGTTTCATTGTTTTTAATATAGTTGGCATGATAAAGGGTCATGGAAGAATTGGCTCCGATACTTTGGGATTGTGCTCCGGTCATGTGAAGTCCTTCACTTCCATTGAGAGCAAAAAGTCCTTGTGAAACGGTTCCGCTTACATTAGGATATTTGGCGTCTTTTGCCTGAAGAAGATCCTGTTGGGCAGAATTTTTTGAAAGCCTGAGGGAATTGATGGAAATATTATTTTCTTTGGCATATTCAATACAATTTTCCAGAGTCCAGGCGGACGGATAATTGGGTGTTTGGGCAAATATTTCAACGAGTATACACGAGAATATCAAAAAGAAAAATTTGCTTTTCATGGCTTTATTTTTGAAAATTCATAAATAACACAGAAAAAATCAATCCAATTTAATAAAAAAAAATAATGTTTAACAACTTTTTAACCCAAACCTTGTTTTTTTAGATTTAATTTTCCAAAAATTAAAAATATATTAAAGGATTGTGAATTTAAGTTTGCATATTTAAAAATTTATTCAAAAACAAATCAAATATTTATTGTATCTTTGCAAAAATTTTAAAATAGTTAATGAATTTATTTACGGAAACCAATTTAAGTCCTGATATCCTTAAGGCAATTGGCGAACTGGGTTACGAAAGCCCAACAGAAATCCAAAAACAGACTATCCCTTTTATTCTTTCAGATATTCGCGACTTGATCGCACTTGCGCAGACAGGGACAGGCAAAACAGCAGCGTTTTCGCTTCCGATTTTGGATATGATTGACGATACGAGTCGCAAAATCCAATTATTGGTGCTTTGTCCGACACGGGAATTATGTCTTCAGATTTCGAAGGACATAAAGAATTACTCTAAGTATATGAAAGACATCAAGACAACTGCGGTTTATGGTGGAAGTAGTATTGTAGAGCAGATGAGATCTTTGAAGGATAAACCACAAATTATCGTGGGAACTCCGGGAAGAGTAATTGATCTTATCAACAGAAAAGCATTAGACTTTTCTGCGATTCATTGGTTAGTATTAGACGAAGCTGATGAAATGCTTTCTATGGGATTCAAGGATGAATTGGAAACCATTCTAAGCGAAACTCCGGAAACGAAACAAACTTTCTTATTCTCTGCAACGATGAATAAAGAAGTGGAGAGAATTTCCAAAAATTATCTTACAAAACCACACCGTATTTCAGTAGGTTCTATCAACGAAGTGAAGAAGAACATTACTCACGAATACTATGTTGTAGGATACCGTCAGAAAAAAGAAGCATTGAAGAGACTTATTGATGCAAACCCTAACCAGTACTCCATTATCTTCTGTAGAACGAGAATGGAAACTCAGGAGGTTGCTGATTTCTTAATGCAGAACGGATATGCAGCTGATGCTCTTCATGGTGATCTTTCTCAGGCACAGAGAGATACGGTGATGAAGAAATTCAGATTGAAAAACATTGATATTCTTGTAGCGACAGACGTGGCAGCAAGAGGATTGGATGTAAACTCTTTAACTCACGTTATTCACTTCTCTTTACCAGATGATCCTGAAGTATTCGTTCACAGAAGCGGTAGAACAGGTAGAGCTGGAAAAGATGGTATTTCTATGGCTTTAATCAAGCCTGAAGAAAGCAGAAAGCTGAAACAGATCAAATCTGCAACAAAAATTGAAATTAACGAAAGATTTATCCCTACAGGTGAAGATATTATCAAAGCTCAGGTAGGAGGTGTATTCGAAAAACTATTGACGGAGCACGAGGATCTTTTTGAATTTGATGATAGCTTAATCCCGGATCTGAGCAACTTTACAAAAGAAGAGCTGGTACACCAGCTTCTACAGTTCCAGTTGAAAGATCTTGCTTTATACTACAAAGACAAGCATGACCTTGTTGAGCAGAAATTAAGCAACAGAGATGACGACTACTCAAGAAGAGATCGTGGACGTGACAGAGACAGAGATAGAGATAGAGGTCGCGACAGAGATAGAGGAGAGCGTGGAAGAGACAGAGATCGTGGCGGAAAACCAAGAAGAAGAGATGAAAACATGGTAAGATTTTTCTTCAACCTTGGTAAAAAAGACCACTTGAAGAAGCTTGATGTTTTAGATATTATCAACAAGGCTACTGCTGGCGGAAAAAGCAAGAAAAGAGCTGAAATAGGTGATATCGAGATCCTTGAGAAATTCTCTTTCTTCGAAGTTGAAAAATCGTTCAAAGACAATGTTTTGAGCAATATTCAATCGATGAAGTTCAAAGGAAAAGATATGAGAGCTGAAGTAGCAAACTAATCTCTTCTTATACCATACAAAACCGGCATTAATGCCGGTTTTTTTATTTGATAATCAGTAGTTAAGCGAATGTTAACAAAACTTAATGTTATATAGTTTCACGTACAATCCTTTTTTAAGAAATTTGCACACGAATTATAAATACTAAACAATGGGAATTGGTAATATTTTCCACGCTTTTCAACCAAAAGATAAAATCTTCTTTGTACTTTTCGAAAAAGTAACTGAAAATCTAGTTGCAATGTCAGAAGAATTCAACACAGGAATCAAGGATTTCGATCTTAACGACGATTCAATGTTGAAGAAAATGAGCGACTTTGAACACAAGAATGATGAACTTACTCACGAAATTTTCGTAGAATTAGGGAAGAACTTCATTACACCTTTTGACCGTGAAGACATTCACACACTGGCAACAGGACTTGATGATATCGCTGATTATATCTACGCATCCACAAAATATATTTTCCTTTACAAATCACCTGAGATGAAGGCTTATTCAGACTTCTCTTTACTAATCCACAAAGCATGTCTTGAAATTCAGAATGCAATGAAAAACCTTAAAGGGTTCAAAAATATGGAACAGGTGAAAGAAGCTTGCATTAAGGTGAACTCTATTGAGAATATTGCTGACGATTTGCTTTCCAACTCAATGGTAGAATTATTTGAAACCAATGATGCCATCAACATTATTAAAGTTTCATCTGTATTGAACTACCTTGAAATTGTAACGGACAAAGCAGAAGACGTTGCCAATACGATTGAGAACATCATGATTAAATACGCCTAATACATAGCAAAAAATGGAATTTCCGATTTTACTTGTAGTTATTATTGCGCTGGCCCTGATCTTCGATTATATCAATGGTTTCCATGATGCTGCCAACTCAATTGCAACTATAGTTTCTACAAAAGTTTTAACTCCATTCCAGGCTGTACTTTGGGCGGCACTTTGGAACTTTGCAGCTTTCTTTATTGCTGCTTACATTATTGGAGAATTCAAAATTGGTAATACAATTGCCAAAACAGTTAATGAAAATTTTATCACTCTTGAGGTTATATTTTCCGGCCTTATTGCCGCAATTGCCTGGAACCTTTTGACATGGTGGTTCGGGATCCCTTCATCATCTTCACATACGCTGATCGGAGGTTTCTTAGGAGCGGCTCTTATGCACGCTTTCATGATGGATTATCATGATGTAGCTGCAGCACAACCCGGGCTTGGGATGTGGGATACCATTAAAGAAGCTTTCAGCCAGGTAACACAACAGGGTGTAGTAAAGTTTGATAAAGTAATTCCTATCTTCCTGTTCATTTTCATGGCACCGATCATAGGGATGATTATCTCGATCATCATTACCCTGATTATCGTACACCTTTATAAAAGATCAAACCCACACAAAGCAGATCAGTCTTTCAAAAGATTACAGCTGGCTTCATCAGCACTGTTTAGTTTAGGACACGGTTTGAACGATGCTCAGAAAGTAATGGGGATCATTGGTGCAGCAGTAATCTATTATCACGTTAATATGCTTCAGGATGCACAGTATTTGAATATTCCTTCTGCAGAACGTTTTGATTATTTTGCGCAGCATTATATCTGGGTTCCGTTGGTTTCTTTCCTTGCAATTGGTTTAGGTACCATGAGCGGTGGTTGGAAGATCATCAAAACAATGGGAACGAAGATTACTAAGGTAACTTCACTAGAAGGAGTAAGTGCAGAAACTGCAGGTGCTATTACCTTATTTATTACAGACCACTTCGGTATTCCTGTGTCTACTACACACACGATTACAGGTTCTATCATCGGGGTAGGATTAACGAAAAGAATTTCAGCGGTAAGATGGGGAATCACCGTAAGCTTACTTTGGGCTTGGGTTTTAACCATTCCAATCTCTGCAATAGTAGCTGCAATTACTTATCTTGTGGTAACCTTCGTTTTCTAAAAAAACAAATCATACAATTATATAAACTTTGTCCGTTTGGGCAAAGTTTTTTGTTTTATAAAGCCTTGAAAAATCGTATTTTTGTTCAAATTATAAGATTTTATGGAATTTTTAGACAGATACCAGCAAATTGTTGCAGATGCCATCACTAAATATACTTTTAAAGATAAACCTTCGGAGCTCTATGATCCGATGAACTATATTATTTCCCATGGAGGGAAACGCCTTCGTCCTATTATGGTGCTGATGGCATGTGATATGTTCGGAGGAGATCTTAAGCAGGCAATCAAGCCGGCATTGGCTATCGAATTTTTCCATAACTTCACTCTGATCCATGATGATATTATGGACGAAGCTCCTTTAAGAAGAAACAAACCTACCATTCATACTTTACACGGTCTTAACGTCGGGATTCTTTCCGGAGACGGACTGATGCTGAAAGCCTATAAGTTTTTTGAAGATCTTGAACCTGAGATTTTCAAAGCATGTATCAGAATATTTACCCACACAGGACTTCTTTTATGTGAAGGACAGCAGTATGATATCAATTTTGAAACTCAGAAAGATGTTACTTTTGATGATTATATCAGAATGATTACTTACAAAACCGGAGTTTTAAGTGCTTCTTCATTTGAGATCGGAGCTTTGATTGCAAGAGCTGATTTTAAAGATGCAAAAGCTATTTTCAATTTCGGAAAACATATCGGAATTGCTTTCCAGATCATGGATGATTATCTTGATGTATTTGGAGATCAGGCACAGTTTGGGAAAAAACATGCAGGAGATATTTATGAGAACAAGAAAACGGTTCTGTATCTGCTAGCAAGAGAGCATGCTACTGATGAAGAAAGAAAAGAACTGGACTACTGGTATTCTAAGAAGACTGAAAATGTTGATAAAGTATATGGAGTAGAAAAGATCTTCAGAAGAACAAAAGTAGATGAAAAAGCATTACGTCTGATTGAAAAACATAATGAGATCGGACAAAGCTATCTTCAGAAAATTGATGTTCCGGAAGAAAAGAAAAAACCTTTTATCGAACTGGCAAATTATTTGTTGAGAAGAGAAAGTTAAATAAGGTTATAGGTATTAGGGCTTAGGAATTAGATAGCCTGAGCCTTAATACCTAAATCCTAATCCCTTATAAATGAAATTCAGAACAGAAGTTGATATTCCTGCATCAGAAAAGAAAATTGAGATTGAAGATAAAATATTTTCAATAGGATCATGTTTTGCCTCTGAAATGACAGATTTGCTGCATGACGGACAACTTCAGACCCTCAACAACCCTTTTGGGACTATTTTTAATCCTTTTTCCATCAATAATGCAGTCAACAGATTACATGATTCTGCATTTTATGAAGAAGAGGAACTGATCACTTACAACGAAGAATATATTTCTCTGGATCATCACACCAGTTTTGATACCCGTTATATTCATCAGACCTTAGATAAGATTAATGGAGCGATTGAAGCGGGAAATGCCTTCCTTCAGGAAGCTGACTGGATTATTATCACCTACGGATCTTCATTTATCTATGAATTTCTTCCCAAGAAAAAACTGGTGGCCAACTGTCACAAGATTCCGCAAAAGTTTTTTGAAAAAGGACTGCTTTCCCATCAGGAGCTCACCACTTCAATTTACCAGACTATTCTGGACCTTAAGGATATTTGCAAAGAAGGAGTACAAATCCTGTTTACAGTTTCACCTGTAAGGCATACGAAAGACGGAATGGTGGAAAATCAATTGAGCAAATCCAAGCTGATTACTGCTATCCATGAGTCTATTTCAATGTTTGAAGACTGTCATTATCTACCTGTTTATGAGATTTTAATGGACGATCTCCGGGATTATCGTTTTTACAAAGAAGATATGATACATCCCAGTACACAGGCGGTTAATTATATTTTTGAGAAGTTTGGAAAATCTTATTTTTCAGAAGAAACCCAGAATTTTATCAAAGAAAACTTTAAGATTATGAGAGCTCTGGAACATAAAACCAGTGATAAGAAAGATCCTAAGTTTATCGAATTCAGAGAAAAACTGGATCAGAGAATTGAAGTACAGCGTAAAAAAGTAAAACATAAAATATTTTAAATGCTTGATTTCACCAGAATTGACTATCTGAAAGATGGTAATGAAAGACAGAAAAAAGCGTACGAAATTCTTACAAAGTATCGTGTCTTTGAGAAACTGAAAGATTATTCTCCAATTTTGGCAGGAACTGTTCCTATTGAGATTGATATCAAAGGAAGTGATCTGGATCTTATTTTCGAGGTGGATTTAAAATATGATCAGGATTTTCTGGACGATTTACTATTTTGTCAGCTTATTCCTCATGATGTAGAAGTGGAATATCCCATTGTAAACGGTGAGAAATGCATTACATTAAATTTTATGCTTGACGGGTTTCCTATTGAGATTTTTGGGCAAAATAAGCCTACAAAAGAGCAGAATGCATATCTTCATATGATTGCTGAATACAAAATATTACAGGAAAAAGGAGAAAAATTTAGACAAAAAATAATAGAACTTAAAAAACAGGGAATAAAAACGGAGCCGGCTTTCGGACTATTGCTGGGACTTGAAAACCCTTACGAAGATCTATTGAAATTTTAAATAAAATGATTGATACACATACACATCTATACGCAGAAGAATTTGATGAAGACAGAAAAGAAGCCATTCAGAGAGCTTTAGATAAGGGAATTACAGAATTTTATCTTCCTGCTATCGATTCTGAATCGCATGAAAAAATGCTGCAACTGGAAACAGAATATCCAGGACAGATTTTTTCAATGATGGGATTACATCCTTGTTATGTAAAGCCGGAATCGTGGGAAAAAGAACTTGAAATCGTAAAAAATTATCTTGATCAGAGACATTTTCCGGCAATAGGAGAGATCGGAATTGATCTGTATTGGGATAAAACAACACTGGATATCCAGGTAAAAGCTTTTGAACAGCAGATTGACTGGGCCATAGAAAGAGACCTTCCCATTGTTATTCATACAAGAGAAAGCTTCGATGAGACATTTGAAGTACTGGAAAGAAAGAAACATCCTAAACTAAGAGGTATTTTCCACTGTTTCTCAGGAAATCTGGAACAGGCAAAGCACGCTATTGACCTTAATTTTATTTTAGGGATCGGTGGAGTAGTAACCTTTAAAAACGGGAAAATAGATCAGTTTCTGAGTGAAATTCCATTGGATAAAATTGTTCTGGAAACAGATTCTCCATATTTGGCTCCGGTTCCGCACCGAGGAAAAAGAAATGAAAGCTCTTATCTTGATCTGGTTGCCGGAAAGCTGGTGAATATCTATGGAAAAGATTTTTCTGAGATAGACCGTATTACGACAGAAAATGCTAAAAACATTTTTCAAATCCCATAATTAATGAGTGCCCTGTTAAATTTTATTAGGAGCAACAGGTTGAATGGCATATTGCTGTTTGCTGTTTATTTCATCATTAATCTTTTATTTCTGACAAAATATGGAATCAGACAATCTTTTGTTCCTCTTACTATTTTAATTATTCTTTTTTCAGGGGGAAATTTATTGTTGTTTTCTTTAGGAAAATGGTCCTGGTTGAAAAAATTATGGACCAGGAAATCTGTATATCTTCTTATCGTTTTTATAACGATTGCTTACATTGCGATGTGCCATGTGATGAAAGATCCTTACAAAATGAATATTGACAGGTGGGCAACGTTAGAATTTTCTGTGCAACATTGGGTAAAAGGAGAATACATCTATGATACTCCAAATTTCATGGGGAATTTATCATCATATCTTCCCGGGCAATTGCTTTTGTCAAGTGTTTTTTATTTTTTAGGGAATGTCGGCTACCTTCAGGTTGCAATCTTTTTACTGTTTTCCTGTGTTATCTTTTTAGAATTTAGGAGCAATTTTCATAGATTTCTTGCGATAGGAATGTTAGGTATTTCCCTGGCTTATATTTATGAAGTGGTCTGTAAGAGTGATTTTATCTCTTCCTTTATTACAGTTGCAGCCTTTATTCTTTTTTGGAACAGAATGTTTAAAGATGATTATTTTAAAAGACCCTTTCTGCTGGGAATATGCATAGGAATTCTATGTCTTACAAGAAGCGTAGTGATCATTCCTTTGATTATCTTTTTATTACATCCTTTTTTGAAAACGTGCTGGAAAAATAAAATAAAATTTGGATTAAGTTTTTTATTAACGGTAGCAATCTTATTGGCATCCGTTCTGCTGCCTGCCAAAAGTATGGAGCATATGCTGCAATATAATCCTCTTAATCTTCAGGGACAAAGCAATAAATTTGTTATGCTGTTCTTTATGATACTGTCGGTCATCCTTTCCTTCTATGTTAAAAAAATAGAAACAGTATTTTACTTTTCAGCCTATATTCTTTTTTTGCTGATGTTGAGTTTTGTAAGTGAACAGTATTTCACTTTAGGGTTTTCTTACCAGAATAATTTCTTTTCTACCACCTATCTGGCTGCTTGTTTACCATTTTGTATTATAGGTTACTGCTATACAAAACAAAGAATAGAATAATAAACGATCAATAAAAAAGTCCTTTTCAAAGAAAAGGACTTTTATTTTATTTTTTTCTGGTGAAATTCTTATTTTTAGGTTTTTTAAACCCTACCGAAGCTCCCGCAGAAGGTTTTTTACGGTTGTTATTTGGTCTTGAAGTGTTACCATTACCTGTTTTAGGTTTTCCACCCCCTGCAGCTACAGGTTTGTTATTGGAATCCCTTTTCTGTGCTACCAGATCATCAGTATGGAACGGATGATCCTTGATCACAGGAATTTTCTTTCCAATTAGCTTTTCGGTATTCTTTAAATTCAAAAGATCAAGTCCGTCTACAAAAGATATAGAATTACCTTCAGCTCCGGCTCTTCCTGTTCTTCCGATTCTGTGTACATAGGTTTCAGAAACATCAGAAAGCTCAAAATTGATAACGAATTTCAGTTCATCAATATCAATTCCTCTTGCTGCAATATCTGTCGCAACAAGAACTCTTGTTTTTCCGGATTTAAAGTTGTTCAACGCGTTCTGTCTCGCATTCTGAGATTTATTACCATGAATAGCTTCTGCGGAGATATTATCCTTCTGAAGTTTTCTGGAAATCTTATCTGCACCATGTTTCGTTCTTGCAAAAACCAATACAGAGTCTGAAATATCATTTTGCAGAATATGAGAAAGCAAGTTCAGTTTGTTGTCTTTTTCTACAAAATATACAGATTGTTTGATGGTATCTGCGGTAGAAGAAACAGGTGTTACTTCCACTTTCACAGGATTATTTAGGATAGAATTAGCCAGTTTTTGAATCTCACCAGGCATTGTTGCTGAAAAGAATAAAGTCTGTCTTCTCTGAGGTAAAAGTTTAATGATTCTTTTTACATCATGTACGAATCCCATATCCAGCATTCTGTCTGCTTCATCAAGAACAAAAATCTCAAGGTTTTTCAGGCTGATGATTCCCTGGGCAATAAAGTCCAGAAGTCTTCCCGGAGTTGCCACCAGAATATCAACGCCTTTTCTCAAGGCTGCCTCTTGATTTCCTTGTTTTACTCCTCCGAAAATAACAAGTTGCTTTAATGGAAGATATTTACCGTAAGCATTAATATTTTCCTCAATCTGAATAGCCAGTTCTCTGGTTGGAGTAAGGATTAACGCTTTTATATGTTTATTGGGAATTTTATTTTTGGATAAATTCTGTAGAATAGGGATGGAAAAAGCTGCTGTCTTTCCTGTTCCTGTCTGCGCACAACCTAAAAAGTCTCTGCCTTCCAAAATATCAGGAATAGATCTTTCCTGGATAGGAGTAGGAGTCGTGTATCCCTGCTCCTGGATTGCTTTTGCAATAGGTTCTATTAAGTTTAAGTCTGTAAAATTCAAATGAATTATTTTAAAATTTAAATAAAAATTCCTTCAGTCTGAAAGAATTACATTTTGCAAAGGTAGTTTAAAAAAAATTAAGATATTCTTGTTCTCTTAAACTGGTAGTCTTTACCAAATAAAGAAGTAAAGATAATCCCCTGCACCGATGCATTGAAGGTTTTTTAGAATATTATCTATTTCATTAGAATTATATTGTCAGATAGTACTACAAATCTATAAATATGTAATGTTTCAGGATAATTATATAATAGACAATACTTATTTGTTATCTATATTTGGAATATCATAAAACTAAAACCATGAGAAAAATAACCATTTTACCTGCAGATATTGCAGGTTTAGAAGCCAGTATTCTATTACGGCATATACCGGAGACATAAAACCAGTATCCGGAATCTAGTCCAAATACTTTTCTGATTTTATTGAAATTTAAACTAATATGAATTTGGTTTAAAAATACATGTCCTTCAAAATGAAATTGAACAGGCTAGGAAAAAGTATATCTATATTGGAGTAAGATATTTATATTTCGGATGTGATTGACCTAAAAAATCTTTAACACTAAAATCATAAAAGATCTGGTAATCTGCCGGATCGTTTTTTACTATTAATTTTTACAAAACTATTAAACATGAAAAAAACAATCATTTTACTTGCAGCTGTTGTAGGTATCCAAGCGAGTGCGCAATCCTGGAATCTTACTGGAAATACAGGAACCAATCCAACCACCAACTTTATCGGAACAACGGACAACCAGTCATTAATCTTTAAAACCAATAATGCTGAAAAAATGAGAATTACTCCGGGTGGAAGATTTATTTTTCACGGAGTAACAGCAGCAGGACAGATCTGGGATAAAAATTTATTCTTTGGAGGTGGAATGGATGTTACAAGTACTGCTAACAATGCTGTATTTGGCATGGGTGCTCTTACTCAGCTTGCCGAGGGAGGTGGAAATACTGCAGTGGGAACGAATGCACTATCCTTATTTTCCAATGGAACCATGAATGTTGCCATAGGATTTAATTCCATGAGAGGCACGGTATCCGGCAACAGCAATACAGCTCTGGGAATGAATGCTCTGGAGTCATTTAAAACAGGAGACTATAATATAGGAATAGGGCAGGCTGCAATGGCATCAGGTTCTTTGACAGGAAATTTTAATGTAGCGCTGGGCGTAAGTGCATTACGGTACATTAATAGCGGAAATAATAATACAGTTGTAGGCGCAGAATCTTTCAGGTCTATTGTCAATGGATCTCATAATATCAATCTTGGCTTTTCTAATGCTAAATTAATTACCTCGGGAAGTAATAACATTTTCATAGGAAACTATATAACACCGTATAATATGGCTGATCCCCAAAATGAACTGAATATTGGAAACTGGATCGTAGGAAACAATGGTACTATAGGAATTGGTGAATTTACCAATCAGCTCCCTGCTGATGGAGTTGCTCCGGATGGAGAGAAATATAAGCTTTTTGTAAAAGATGGCATCAGAACTGAAAAAGTGAAAGTAGATATTGCTGATAATAACGGTTGGGCAGATTATGTTTTTGAAAAAGATTACAAGTTGATGCCATTGAATGACTTAGCTAAATTTATTGATAAAAATGGTCACTTACCTGAAGTTCCTACTACAGAACAAGCTATTAAAAATGGAATTGAACTTAAAGAAATGAACATTCTTTTGCTTAAAAAGATTGAAGAACTGACATTATATACCCTTGAGCAACAAAAAAGAATAGAAGCTCTTGAACAAAAAGTGAAATAATAAAATAAATATATGAAACGATTTTATATAGTTTTTATATTGGTTATACCTTTGTTTTTATTTTCTCAGAAAGAAAATGATAATTGGTATTTTGGAAATAAGGCGGCTGTTAATTTCTCAGCTTCTGCTGCTGTAGGTTTAAGCAACAGTGAGATGGAAGCTTCTGAAGCATGCGGTACTATAAGTGATAGCAGCGGGAAACTGCTTTTCTATATGAATGGACAAACAGTATGGAATAGGGAACACCAAATTATGTCTAACGGTACTTTAGCTCCTAGTAATAATAATAGTGCACAGCAGCTGGCTATTGTTAAAAATCCGGCAGACAGTAATCAGTATTATGTTTTTATTACGGGTGAAAACGCGTTCGGACAGTTTGCGATTAATTATTCAATTGTTGATATGACTTTAGGAGGTATCGGCGCTGATGGAGCGCCGTTAGGTGATGTTGTAAAGGATAAAAAAAATATTTCAGTCCTGAATCCATCCGGAAATGAGTTGTTCTCGGAAGCGGTAACTGTTGTGGCTCATTCCAATAAAGAAGACTTTTGGGTTTTAATACCTAATGGTTCGGATATTTATGCCTACAAGATTGATAGTAATGGATTTAGTAATGGACAGCCTATTGTAAGTAACCTGAGTCTTCCGTTAAATTTAGGGTCTGGTAGATATTACAGTATTAAAGCTTCTCCTAAGATTAACAATCCAATTTATTCTAACCTTGTAGGTATTTCTTTTTGGGGAGATTTTAATGCGGGAAATGTTCCGGACACTTATTTCTTTAATCAGGTATATTCATTCAATGCATCTACCGGATTGATTACAAATGATTTTTTTCTGCATGTAAAAGGACTGAAAGCCTACCTGCCTGAATTTAATAGAGATGCATCCGTATTATTTCTTGGTTATGGACATATATATGCAGTAGACCTCGTTAATTCAACCTCTTCGAACGTTCAATATATGAAAATTTTTCATGATCCATCTAGTATTACTTCTTCTTCAGCTACTGGGATTCAGAGGAATATCTACGGGGATGTTTATATTAGCCGACAGTCTAAATCATATCTTGGAAAAGTCATAAATCCTGATGTGTATACTTCGTTTATGAGTGTAGATATGAATGCCGTAAGCTTACTGAAAGCATCTGCAAGTTATGGGCTGCCTCAAATCGTTCCTATACATGATAAATCCGGATTTGAAGGATATTATCCCTGCGTAGGAAACCTGACCCTTTTCTCGGAACCGAATATGTCTTTTTACTACAAAATAGCAGAAACAATAACGACAAAAGATAAATATATTTTACAAGGGAAACATAATATAACCATGCAGGCTGGAGAAAGTATTAATCTTTTACCAGGTACTTTTATTGATAATGATGCCTCATATTATGGTTTTATAGCTCCTTGTAGCAAAGAAGAGGATAAGTTATCGAGGTCAGCATATAGAAAACCATCTCCTGTAAAAATGTTTTTAGAGTTGGATAAGAAAGAGAGAGTGGAAACTAACAGTGATATCAAAGTATATCCAAACCCTGTATCTGATTTCCTGACTATTACTGCTGCTGCAAAAATAAATAATGTTGAAGTATATGATATTTCTGGAAAAAGAATTGAAGTCAGTTTAAAAGATAATAAAGTAGATGTAAGAAACCTTTCTGGAGGTGTATATCTTATTATCATTGAAACGAAAAACGGAAAAATGACCAAACAGTTTATTAAGAAATAAAATCTGTTAAAAATAAATGGCTGCCTATCAGGCAGCCATTTTTATAATTGAGCAAAATTACTTCACTTTAGTCCATTCCTGGTTCTTTCTTAAATTCTCAAAAAACTGATACACTTCCGAAAGTTTTTCACTACCACGTTTTCCGTAATCTTCCACATTTTTTGAAGTTCCATTAGCGAATTTTATTCTTAAATATGACGTTGGAAGATCGGTAATATTGTGTTCACCGTATTTATCATTCAAACCTTTTACATTTAAGCCATCAAGTAAACTGATTAATTTATTGTAATCTTCTTCTTTAATGGTTCCTTTAAAAGTTCCTTCACGGGGTTTGGAAAATTCATCTTTTGAAGGTTTATCGTTAAAATTAAAATGTTCTGCTTCAAAAACTGCAGTTCTGTCCGGATTGATTGTCATTTTAAAAACTGGACAGAATCCAAAGCAGGGAGTTGCTTCATATTCAATTGTAGTATATTTTGAATTGACTTTTTGAGAAGTTGTACAGGATGTCAAAAACACAAATGCACAAATGGCTAGCAAATATTTCATAGTTTTTTTCAATTTAAGAAGGTCTCCCAATAATTGTTCCAAAAGTATTCATCTTACTATGTTTTTATGTTAAATATAAAAAAGGAAACTTGTTTAATCCCTTGCTTTTTTAACCATTAAGATTGTATTAAGATGTTAGAATATAAAGGTAAGCTTCGCCTTATGCTTAAGAAATCAGAATGATTCATCTTAACTATACTTTATTTCTTACATCTTTCTTAATGGTTTAAAATATTGAGTGGAAGAAATTGTATAAATAAAAACAGTCTCAGAGTAAATCTGAGACTGTTTCTTTATGATGCAGTTCTATTTTCAAAATAAAACTGATAAATCAATGTATTTCTATCCGTGCAATTGTTTCCAGATGGCATCTTTCAGCTCCATAAGACCTTCTCCTGTAACACCTGAGAAGAACAGAGGCTGTTTGTTTTCCGGGAACTCTGCTGCAATTTCTTTTTTCAGTTCATCATCCAAAAGGTCAGATTTTGAAACAGAAACAATGAAATCTTTATCCAGTAATTCTGGGTTATATTCTTTCAATTCATTTTCAAGAATTTTAAACTCCTGGAAATGATTTTCAGAATCAGCCGGAATTAAGAATAAAAGGATAGAGTTTCTTTCAATATGTCTCAGGAATCTGTGTCCTAAGCCTTTTCCTTCTGCAGCTCCTTCAATAATCCCGGGAATATCAGCCATTACAAATGATTTGTAATTTCTGTAATCTACAATCCCAAGGTTAGGAGTTAAAGTGGTAAAAGCGTAGTTGGCAATTTTTGGTTTTGCCGCAGAAACAGATGCTAAAAGTGTAGATTTTCCTGCATTTGGAAATCCAACAAGTCCTACATCGGCCAAAATTTTAAGTTCGAAGACCACAAAGCCTTCTTCACCATCCATTCCGGGTTGAGCATATCTTGGAGTCTGGTTGGTAGAGGATTTGAAATGTTCGTTTCCTTTTCCACCTTTTCCTCCCTGCATCAAAATGATTTCCTGCTTGTCATCAAGAATTTCCCCGATAATTTCACCTTCTTCATTTTTAGCGATAGTCCCAATTGGAACATCAATATAAATATCAGAACCGTCAGCTCCTGTCAGCTGGTTTTTCGCTCCGTTTTCACCTCGTTCTGCTTTTATGTGACGGGTGTATCGGAGTGGAAGCAAAGTCCATTCATTAGCATTTCCTCTCATGATGACGTGTCCGCCACGACCTCCGTCGCCACCGTCAGGACCACCTTTAGGAATATACTTTTCACGGCGAAGGTGGGCAGAACCAGCACCTCCGTGTCCGCTTTTACAATGGATCTTTACGTAATCTACAAAGTTAGACATATAGTATTTGTTACGAGTTGCGAGCTACGGGACGAAAATACGAATCCCGTATCCCGAATCTCGATTATTTAATTTTCTCTACCTCAGCGAAAAGTTTTTGGGAAATCTCATCAATTTCTCCAACACCGTTTACCTCTACATATTTACCCTGCTGCTTATAAAGCTCGGCAACTTCTGCTGTTTTGGTATAATATTCTTTAATTCTGTTTTCGATGATCTCTACATTGCTGTCGTCTGATCTTCCGCTGGTTTCACCTCTTTTCAGAAGTCTTTCAACCAAAATATTGTCCTCTACTACCAATGAAAGACAGATGTCAATCTCATCATTCAGTACTTCTTTAACGATTGTTTCCAAAGCTTCTGTCTGAGCAGTTGTTCTTGGATATCCGTCAAAAATAAAACCGTTGGTATCAGTAGGTTTTTTGATCTCGTCGATCAGCATATCTGTTGTTACCTGATCCGGAACCAATTCTCCCTTATCGATGTATGACTTAGCCAATTTACCAAGTTCAGTGTCATTTTTCATATTGTATCTGAAAAGATCACCTGTTGAAACCTGTTTTAAATTGAATTTCTCGATTAGATTCTGAGCTTGTGTTCCTTTTCCACTTCCTGGAGGGCCGAACAGAACAATGTTTATCATAATGTTGATACGCTTCCAGCAATGGGCATTTTGCTTCTGGCTTGTGGCTTTTGGCGGCTTGCTTTTTTGCTTTCAGCTTTTTTAAGTTATTATTAAATTTATTTCTTTATATAATTTTAAGCTAAAAGCTATCAGCTAATAGCCAACAGCATTTAATGGTTGATTTGTCCGTCTTCCAACTGATATAAATTCGGTAGGTTTCTTCCTAACTCATCATAATCCAGTCCGTATCCAAGTACAAACTTATTAGGAATTTCTTTTCCGATATAATCCAGTTTGAAATCTTTCTTATAAATCTCAGGTTTCAATAAGAAACTAGCCAGCTTTATAGATTTAGGACGTTGTGTTTCCTTGAAATATTTGAAAAGACTTTCAACCGTATTTCCTGTATCTACAATGTCTTCTACAAGAATGATGTGACGGTCTTTTACTTCTTTAGTAAGCTCCATTTTCTGATAAACGATCCCTGTAGATTCAGTTCCTACATAAGAACTCATTTGAATGAAGGCAATTTCGCATTCTCCCGGGTAATATTTTAAAAGATCAGAGAAGAACATCACCACTCCATTTAAAACCCCAATGAAAACAGGAACTTCATCCTTGTAATCTTCATAAATTCTTAGCGCTGTCTCTTTTACAATTTCCTGAATTTCGGCATCCTTTAAATAAGGAACGAAAGTTTTGTCGTGAACTTTAATGCTTTCCATAAAATTTTTAGTAGTTGGCAAAGTTACGGATTTTTGATTAAAATACTTTCCTGTTTTTATCAGTTTGAAAGTTTAAGGGGTTCGGGATCGCAAAATTGAATCTCCTGATGAAGTCTGTTTAAATAATAATAACAATAAGCTTTTTAGCGGGATAGAATGGTATAGCCTTAAAAAAAGGATTCAGGAAAGTATTTTAAAAAGCAGGTGTTTGAAATGATGAATAAGGTAAGGATGATAAATGTCCTGATTATCGATGAAAAAGCAGATATTCAGAAAAATGACTATCTTTGTTCTTTCAAAACCCAAAAATACAGACATGTAGGATATCATTTCTTTCAGACTCAATAAAACGGTAACGAAGATGTTACCGGTGTTCAACCTTTATTAAGAAAGAAATCATGATTTTACTGCAAAATATATCCTTTGGGTTTCCGGGAGGAAATCTTCTATTTAATCATATCAATTTAACAATACAATCTCACACCAGATCAGCTTTGGTGGGAAGCAACGGCATGGGGAAATCAACCCTGTTGAAAATGATTGCTGGCGAAATACAGCCTTTAAACGGCAATATCAATATCCATGGTGATATTTTTTATGTTCCTCAGATGTTCGGGAATTGTAATCATCTTAGCATTGCTGAATGTCTGAAAATAGATCAGAAACTTCACGCTCTCCAAAAAATCATCGAAGGAGAGGTGGACGAAATGTATTTTGAAATGCTCAATGACGACTGGGATATTGAAGAACGATGTCAGCATGCTTTGGAACATTGGGGACTCGATAATTTTGAATTAACTCAAAAACTGGAAGGCCTGAGTGGAGGGCAGAAGACCAAAGTTTTTCTTGCCGGAATTCAGATCAGCCAACCTGATAGTATCATATTGGATGAACCTACCAATCATCTAGATCTTGAGGGAAGGAAGCTCCTGTATGATCTTATTGACAAAACAGATGCAACAGTGGTTATCGTAAGCCACGACCGTACTTTGCTCAATCTTGTGGAATCCATATTCGAATTAAGCAATCAGGGAATTGCAACTTATGGTGGAAACTATGATTTTTATGCCGAACAGAAAGAAGTGGAGGAAGAAGCACTGCATAATGATATCCATTCAAAAGAAAGAGCTTTGAAAAAGGCAAAAGAAAAGGAAAGGGAAACCTTGGAACGAAAGCAAAAGCTGGATGCAAGAGGTAAAGGAAAGCAGGAAAAATCAGGAGTAGCGAGAATTATGATGAATACGCTTCGGAATAATGCTGAAAAAAACAGTTCAAAACTTAAAGGTGTACATGCTGAGAAGATCAGTGGGATTTCCGATGATTTGAGAGACCTGCGTTACTCTTTAAAAAATTCGGATCAGATGAAAGTGAATTTTAATGATTCCAATCTGCATTCAGGAAAAATTCTTGTGGCTGCTGAAGCTATTAACTTCAATTATGGAAAGGAAAAACTCTGGAAAGAAAATATCAGCCTTGAGTTGCGAAGCGGCGATAGAATCTCAGTTAAAGGTTCCAATGGCTCCGGAAAAACTACGCTGATCAAGCTTTTGTTGGGAAGTATTCAACCTTCGGAGGGGAAAATAACAAGGGCAGAATTCAACAGTATCTATATCGATCAGGAGTATTCTCTGATTGATAATGATTCAACTCTCTATGATTTTGTTCAGACTTTCAATGACAGTGCATTACAGGAATCTGAAGTGAAAACATTATTGTCAAGATTCTTGTTTTGGAAAGATACCTGGGACAAAAAATGTGGAATACTGAGTGGAGGTGAACGTTTGCGGTTGCTTCTTTGCGGACTTTCAATCAGCAATAAGACACCTGATATGATTATTCTTGATGAACCAACCAATAACTTAGATCTGCAAAATGTAGAAATTCTCACCAGTTCTATCAAAAATTATCACGGAACTCTGCTGGTGATTTCGCATGATGAAGTTTTCCTGAAAGAGATTGGTGTGAATAGTGAGGTTTTGTTGGATTAAGAACTATATTCATACTTTGTCATTCCGTAGGAATCTAAATATTATGAGGTTTCTGCGAAATGCTAATTATTTATTTTCTGCGAATGAATAATGTAGTTGGTATTCAATAGGGATAGGCTTTAGCCCGTCTTTAAATACAGAATAAGAATCCATTGACATTAGCCAAAACCTATCATAAAAAAACCTGGAAATTGATTTCCGGGTTTTTTATTTTATATGAAAAAAGATTATTTCTTCGTTTTCTTAATCGCATCCAGATAAATCTTTTTAATACTGTTTTTCTCTTCTTTTTCACTGATGTTTTCAAGAGCTGGAAGTAGAGTCGTATTATGCTTAGTCTTCAGTTTCAAAATTTCTCCCAAGGCAAATGCTGCACTCCAGCGTACCACAGTTCCTTCATGTTCTGTGTTGCCCAAAAGGTTGCTGATAGCTTGATCCAGATTTTCAGGGAATAAATGAGCGGTATTTCCTATTACTTTAGCACTTTCCCATTTTATTCTGGCTGCTTTTTCAGTAAGCGTTTGGGTAACAAATAAAAATAAGGTTTCATCTGCAAGGTTGGGATTTTGTTTTGTAGCATATTCCATGGCTTCTATGCAGGTGGCTTTTGCTGGATCTTTTGATTTCTCTGCGAAAGCAATCAGTTCATCGGCAGGCAAAGAAGAATCAATAATCCATTGGCTGATGATTTCTACTTTTTCCTTTGATTTTACAGTTTTGTCTTTTATAAGTTCTTCTATAGTCACAGGTATTGATTTTTTTCAGTGTCCTAAATTAATAATTCTGCTGAAAGTAACATAACCTTTGTCATTACGAGCAAAGCGAAGCAATCTCTATATAGGCTGTTTTATTTTATCCAGAATAATATCCATCTTCTGGTGCAGTTCATAATCACCTGAAAGCTCAATCAGAGGAGTATTCATCCCGGACAGCCATTCCAAATGGGCTTTTAAAGTTCTGTTCGCAATACCGGTATTGTAATCGTAATCTTTAGCCCAATCCATAAACTCCTGGAACTTTTTGGCTCTTTCCGGGCTGGTAATCATTTCATCACCATATCTTTCGTATTCCCTTTTTCTCAGTCTTTCCATCCTGAGTTCAGAAGGCAGATAGAGAAATATAATCAGATCGAATGCCGGAAATACATTTTCACCCCAATGAATGATCGAACCTCCAAGAATCCAGCTGTCTGTGGAGTGAAGTTTATCTGAAACAGCTGCGTTTCTTATTTCCGGATCTTGTCTTTCTGTAAAGGGGTTTGATGTGGTAAGCCAGAAAAAATCATCACTGTCGAAGTATTCAATATGGAGTTCCTCAGACAATGCTTTCCCTAATGTTGTAACTCCGGAACCGGAAGCTCCGAAAATATGTATTCTCATGGTTTTTAATTTTATAAAATCTGCGGGAATTTTTAATGTTTTGAAATCCAATGATCAATTTCATCCAACACCTGCTCCCGTATTTCCTCATTCAAAATCTCATGACGCATTTCCGGATAGATCTTCACGTCCACATGCTGAAAACCGTCAGCCTTTAAGTTGTTCACGGTATGCATTACCCCTTTTCCAAAATCGCCAATCGGATCATTCTGACCACTTACAAATAAAAAAGGAAATGACTTTGAAATAGAAGATGCCCAGTTTCTCGCTGTAGCCTTTTTATAAATAGTAAACAAAGTATAAAAAGCATTATGAGTAAACGGAATCCCACAAAGTTCATCCTGCTCAAAAGCTTTTCTGTTGTTAGAGTTTACACTTAGCCAGCTGGTGTCACTGAAATCTTTATCTTTTTTAAAGTGCTTGTTATTGACACTTGTAAAAACAGAATTCAAAAAAGTACGATGACGTGGGGCGATGGCATTGGTTAATGATAAATAAGCTCTCAATAGATCTATTCCTGGTAAAGGTCCGCCGGTTCCCGTAATGACAGCTCCTGCAAACTTATTGCTAGCCTTTTGAAGGAGACAACGGGTGATAAAAGATCCCATCGAATGTCCCATAATAAAATGAGGAACCTCCGGAAACTGCTCTGCAAGATGATCTGCCATCATTTCTGCATCTGAAACAAGTCTTTCATCTGGTTTTTCAAGCTGGAAAAAACCAATATCTTTTTTCTCTTTGACAGATTTTCCGTGTCCCAAATGATCATACGTCAATACAGCAATCCCATGAGCTGCAAAATATTCTGCAATCTCTGTGTACCTTCCACTGTGCTCCTGCATGCCGTGAACGATGAGAAGGGTAGATTTTGCTGTTTCCGGAGAAAACAAGGTGTAGAAAAGTTGTGAGCTGCTGTCTATTTTTGAGGAAAGGTATGCTGATTTTTGGGATATGGGCATAAGAACTTGTTTAGATGCTAATCAAAGATAGGGAATAAGTAAAGAAATTGAAATAATGTTATTTATTTGTATAGGACTTCCATTTACAATATTATTTTAATTATCATTATTTTTAACGGATTAACAAATGATTTAAATCTTCAAAATAGAGGAATTTAACCAATGTTATCAATGATTATTATATTATTTTCATTATCTTGAATGATCAATTCTTTGGATGAGCTATGAGATTTTTTATATATTATTTAGAATGGTAAACTATCTTCTTCATTTTTTTTTGACAAACTAGAAATTTTCATTAGTCCTTCAACAATCTCTTCAAATCTTTTAGTTGTAAATACTTTTTCAAGTATTATTCTTAACTTGCTTTCAGTGTCAAGAACCATAGGTTCATAAAATCTTTCTTTTAATTCTTCAGTTATACCTCTCTCTAACAGTAATGAACAAGGGTATAATGTTGCATCAAATGATAACTCAAATACGTCAAATTTATAGCTTTTCATAAATTTACTGTGAAGAATTAAATCATATTGAAAACTATAAGGATCTTGATTTCTCATTTTTTCAACATTAGACTTTTCAAATAGTGATAAATTTAGTAATCCACCAGTAGCTTTATTAAAGCCTTGAAGAGTTTCATCTACCACCTCTATTGGTGTCTTTTTAGTTTCTAAACTAAAGTTTTTCCATTCCATTTTTTATATATATTTTATAATTGAAATTCATATTTTATAGGAAGATGATCAGAATGTATAATTTTGTTTAATGTTAAGTCAAAAATATTAAATTCTGTTGTCTGTAAAACTGTATTTATTTGTTCATTATTTATTCTTTTGAGGAATTTATGGCTAATAATAACTTGATCTAAATAATGATGATCAATTACATCAAAAGAAGAATTAGAGGGTCTAGTTTTTCTAAATGTCCCAGGAAAATTGATATTTGTATATAATTTCCATGTAGGATTGTAATATATATGATTTTCTTGACCTCTAAATACTTTAATGGCACTAAAATTAGTGGTATTGGTAGCAGATAATCCATCGTAATTTACAATTGGAGATTCAAATGGATTAACATTAAAATCACCTATGAGTAATATACTCTTTTGTTCTGAATTTCCAATATGATTTTCAAATTGAAATTTAAATTCAGATAAATTATGTTTTAATGCATCTAAACCATAGTTAAGTTGTGAAGGCATGTGGACAGATATAATATATATATCGATTGATTTAATATAAATTGCTGAATAATCAGTATGTTGTAATGATAAATCAATATCTACTATTTCTTTTTTTTTAATAATTAAAATTTTATCACAGCCTGGATTTAAAAAATGTTCATAATTAATTGAATTTAATTCAGAAATGTAAGGATTTAGTTCATTATAATTGAATTCTGCAAGAAATAAGAAGTCTGGAGATTCATCATTTAAAATGCTCATAATTATTCTGAAATTATTTATTTTTTTTGTATTCCAAAATATTAATTTCATAGTTTAATCGATATTATAGTTTTAAAATGTTATGGTTATCAGGCTAATCAGATTATATCCAAATTCTAACTTACAAATAATCTTTTAAATTTATCTAATTTATTTAAAAATGGTTATAAACTTTTTATATCTCAAAATAAAATCCACCTAGAATTTGCTCACCCAATTTTTTAAAAGTAATTTTGCACGAATCTAAAAACAAAAGTAAAATATGTCAACTTATGTAGTTGTAGGTCTTCAGTACGGAGATGAAGGCAAAGGAAAAATCACGGATGTTTTATCAGCAAAATCGGACTATGTAGTACGTTTCCAGGGTGGAGACAACGCTGGTCACACGGTTTATGTGGGTGAAGAAAAATTCGTTTTGCACCTTCTTCCTTCAGGAGTTCTTCAATGCAAAGGGAAATGTATCATTGCGAACGGAGTAGTGGTAAACCCTAAATCTTTTATTAGAGAAGTTGGTCAGATCGAGAGCAAAGGCTTGAGAACGGATCATATCTTTATCAGCAGAAGAGCGCATGTCATCATGCCTTACCACATCCTTTTGGATACTTACCGTGAAGAGGAACACGGAGGAACTCAGATCGGAACTACCAAAAAAGGAATCGGACCTTGTTATGAAGATAAAATTGCAAGAGTCGGGATCAGAATGGTAGACCTTTTAAATCCTGAAATTTTAAGAGATAAAATCGAGAAAAACTTAAAAGTTAAAAATTCTCTTTTTGAAAAATATTACGGAAAACCAACTTTAGACGTTGAAGAAATCTACAATGAATATTTAGAAATCGGAAAACAACTTCAGGATAGAATCGTTGATACTGAATTAGAGCTGAACGAAGCAATCAGAGACGGTAAAAACGTTTTATTCGAGGGAGCACAGGCATTAATGCTTGATATCGACTTCGGAACGTATCCATATGTAACTTCATCTTCTCCATCTACAGGAGGTGTTTGTTCAGGAGCTGGTGTTCCGCCAACTGCACTTCAGAACTTAATTGGTGTGGCAAAAGCATACTGTACAAGAGTAGGAAACGGACCTTTCCCTTCCGAATTGGATAACGAACTGGGTGAAAAAATCAGACAGATCGGTGGTGAATTCGGAGCGACTACAGGTAGACCAAGAAGAACAGGTTGGTTAGACCTTGTTTCTTTAAAGCATGCTTGTATGATCAATGGTATCAACAACCTTGTAATCACTAAGCTTGACGTTCTTACAGGAATTGAAAACCTAAAAGTGGTAACACACTACAAAACTGAAGACGGAAAAATCATCGATTATTTCACTTCTTCAACAGAAAAATTATACAACTACGAGCCAATCTATCAGGATTTACCAGGTTGGAGCGAAGATATTACTAAAGCAAGAAGCTATGATGAACTTCCTGACACTGCTCAGAAATACATCGAGTTTATTGAGAAATATTTAGGAATCAATGTATACTTAGTTTCTGTAGGTCCTGAAAGAAGTCAGAACATCATCAGAAAAGAATTATTCTAATATTTTTAGACTTAAAATAACAAAGAGATCATCATAGGATGGTCTCTTTTTTTGTTTAAAGTTTACTTTACCGGTTTGTTAATCAATCCTTGTCAAGGTTTTAAACCTTGACAAGGATGTTAGACTTCCTGTTATTTAATAGACAATTCCAATCTTAAATTTTTATATACTTTTGTCTTAAAACAAAGTGCAAATAAGAAATTATGGAAGAAAATAAAATACCACAACGCTTTCTGGACAATATTGTGATCAGCTTATATTTTACCATTGCCTATGCTGTTTTAATTATTGTTTATTTAGGCTTGCCACTAAATGTAAGTGCAGATTTTTTACTGATTCTGTTTATTGCCTGCAGTTTGCTTTTTAGCATAGGAGCAATCTATTTTGCCGCTAAAAGCTATTCGAAAACTAAGATCAGTTCTGTTATTCTCATTATTATTAATGGTTTGGGGCTATTAATACCGCTTACGCTTCTTCTGCTGCTTATTTAATCTTCTTTACAATAGTTTAATAATCTGTTATTTGTGTTCTTTTTTTCTTATTTGTTTTTATGAAAAAGTAAGAGTGTTTTTCTGGAGAAATTTTCTATTTATAAATGTTAAAATTTAAACATTGTCATAAAATTTTCTAATATTATGTTGTTTTGGTAAAATTTTGGCAAATGTTTTGATATTACAACAGTGCTTATCGATAAGAGCTAACAAAACTAATAATCACAATTTTTAACAGTTTAAATAGTAGTAGTGATGAAACAACATAACCAAAATCAGGAATTTCGTTTTAACGAAGTTCTGTTCGAGCACCGCAATAAAGACTATGGTGCCTATGCATTAAGAAACGAATCAGATAGAATATTAACCAAAGCACTTTTTATAGGAGCAAGTTTAATGGCTGCAGTATCAATTACACCATTTGTAATTTCTGCATTTAAAACTCCGGAAGTGATTACTGATGGTGGATTTGTACTTCCTCCTCCGATGATTATTCCAGAGGATGATAAACCCAAAGATCCTCCTGCGCAGATTGTAAAACCCACTCCGCCAGCTCCTGCTGTAAAGACATATGATAACACATTGCCGGAACCTAAAGCAATAGTTACCAATGAAAAACAAGTAGAGGATAAAATAAACGCGGTAGCAAGCACGCAAACATCAGAAGGTAAGGAAACTCCAAATACCACCTATATTCCGATTGTTCCAAGAGTTATCGGAGGTGATGGGCCGCCTGCAGTAAAGGCTGATCCTGTAGTTGAAAAAACTGACCCTTCAGTAATTGATAGAGATCCTAGCGTAGAAGCCAGCTTTGCAGGAGGAATAGACTCCTTCAGAAATAAAGTAATGAACAGCTTTGACGGTTCAGGATTTGAATCAGAAGATGTTGTAAAGACGACAGTTACCTTTATTGTAGAAATGGACGGAACCATCTCAGGGGTAAAAGCTAACGGAACCAACGCCGATTTTAATAATGAGGCAATGAGAACAATTAAAATGATTTCCAATAAAGGAAAATGGGTTCCCGCCAAAAACAAAAAAGGAGAATACGTAAGAAGTTATTTCAAATTTCCTATCTCCATGAAATTTGAGAATTAATACGAAAAAGTAAATTTCAAATAGTTATCCACAAAGAATTTTTTTTGTGGATAATTTTTTTTATCGTTAAATTGCTTATTAACAATATTTTAACTCAATTTTGATTTTCCCCACTCACCGAGAGCAAAGAAAAAAGTGTATTTTTGAAACTTAAAGTTCTAATAATGGCAAAAATCATAGGTATTGCTAATCAAAAAGGAGGTGTTGGTAAAACTACCACCGCTGTAAATTTGGCAGCAGCATTAGGAGTATTGGAAAAAAGAATATTAATCATTGATGCTGACCCTCAGGCGAATGCAACATCCGGTCTGGGTGTTGAGGATGTTCAGTATTCTACCTATAATCTACTGGAGCACAGTGCGGATACAAGAGTTTGTATCAAAAGAACGGCAACTCCAAACCTTGATATTATTCCGTCACATATCGATTTGGTAGCTGCGGAAATCGAATTGGTAGACAAGGAAGACCGTGAGTATATGCTGAAAAAAGCATTGGCAAGTGTGAGAGATGATTATGATTATATTATCATCGACTGTGCACCGAGTTTAGGTCTTATTACCGTCAATGCGCTTACAGCAGCAGACTCTGTCATCATTCCTATCCAGTGTGAGTACTTTGCATTAGAAGGGCTTGGGAAACTTTTGAATACCGTTAAAAATGTTCAGAAGATCCACAATAAAGATCTTGGAATTGAAGGTCTTCTTTTAACCATGTATGACAGCCGATTGAGATTATCCAATCAGGTTGTTGAAGAAGTAAATCTTCATTTCCCTGAAATGGTTTTTGAAACTATTATCAGCAGAAACGTAAGATTGAGTGAAGCACCAAGTTTTGGAGAAAGTATCCTGAACTATGATGCAGAAAGTAAAGGAGCGGTTCAGTATATTCAGTTAGCTGAAGAAGTTCTTTTGAAGAATGAAAACTTAATAAAGAATTAAATTAATAATAAATGGCCAACAAGTGAATGCCCGGCATCACTTTTCAAACATCATTTATCAATTATATCTATGAAGGACAAAAAAAGAGCTATGGGACGCGGCTTGGGCGCCATTTTAAGTGCAGAATCCAAAGCAACTATCAATTCCGCTACTGATGAAGGAGCAGATAAGTTTGTGGGAAATATTGTGGAAGTTGCGCTTGAAGATATCTATCCGAACCCAACGCAGCCGAGAACTTATTTTGATGAAAAAGCATTAAACGAACTTGCACAGTCCATTAAAAACTTAGGCGTAATCCAGCCGATTACCCTAAGAAAAGACGGTGAAAAGTTTGAAATCATTTCCGGGGAAAGACGTTACAGGGCAACTAAAATTGCAGGGTTAACGACTATTCCTGCCTATATCCGTTTAGTAAATGACCAGGAGCTTCTTGAGATGGCTCTTGTTGAAAATATCCAGAGAGAAGATCTTGATGCTATCGAAATAGCATTAACCTATCACAGGCTTTTAGAGGAAATCGGTCTTACTCAGGAAAACCTGAGCCAGAGAATAGGAAAGGACAGAAGTACCATTACCAATTCTATCAGGCTGCTAAGATTAAACCCGGATATTCAGAATGCCATCAGAAGCGGGGAAATTTCTGCAGGACACGGAAGAGCGATTATCAGTCTTGAAAGTGAAGAAGATCAGCAGGTTTTATTTGATCTTATTATCAAAGAAAAATTAAATGTTCGTCAGGCTGAACAGGCTGCTGCTGCATTGAAGAACCCGAAGTCTCCTGCTGCCAAAAAGGCAAAAGTGGAGCTTTCCAATAACTATAAAAAAGCCCAGAAGACCATTGCAGATATCTTAGATGTAAAAGTGGAGATCAAATCTTCTGGAAATGGTAAAAAAGGTAAGATTGTTCTGGACTTCAAAAATGAAGAAGAGCTGGAATATATTTTATCCCATATTAAATAAATGAAGAAAATATTTTTCACATTTTTCTTGTGTATTGCTGCACTGGCTTACTCACAAGTAAAACCTATCGATACCGTTCGGATGCAGACTCTTCCGAAAGAAGAATCTCGTGTGGTAAAACCAAGCAAAACAGAAGCAAAGATTATTGAAGACCTTGAAAAAGCCAATGGTCCCACAGCAAAAACCATAAAGCTAAACCCTACCAGAGCCGGATTATACTCTGCAGTTTTACCTGGATTAGGACAGTTTTATAACAAAAAATACTGGAAGATTCCCATTGTTTGGGGAGCGGTAGGTGCAGGAGTTGGTATTGCCGTATGGAATGATAACCAATACAAAAAATACCGTGAGTATTACGTGGCAAAACTGAATGGTACTCCTAATGAATTTGTAGACAGTCACCCGTGGCTGGACAAAAAAGCTTTGGGTAATGCACAGGACAGAGCCAAAAGGCAAAGGGATTATGCCATTGCCATTACAGGTTTGATCTATATTCTGAATATTGTAGATGCTGTAGTAGATGCCCATCTTTATGAAAGCCGTCATGATCCGGATTTGGTTTTTAAACCATCGGTTATTCAGGATCAGTATGGGTACAGCGCACCAAAAACAGGATTCAGTTTAAGTTACAGATTTTAAAAGACAATAGACCTGCAGGAGTTCTGAGGATTGAATGCAGAGTAAAAAAAATAAAAAGATTATATGAAAATAGCATTAGTCGGTTACGGTAAAATGGGTAAGATCATTGATGAGATCGCACAGAAGAGAGGTCATGAAGTAGTTGCCCGTCTGAAGGAAACCCCAACTGCTGAGAATCTTAACAATCCGGACGTTGTGATTGAATTTTCACTACCGGAAGTTGCATTTGAAAACATCAAAGCTTGTCTTGAAAATAAAATTCCGGTGATCTGCGGAACAACAGGATGGCTTGATCAAAAAGCTGAAATTGAAAAACTGGCGGTAGATAACAATACTGCTTTCCTATATGGTTCTAACTTTAGTTTAGGCGTGAATTTATTCTTTGCTCTCAACGAAAAGTTGGCGGATCTGATGAAAAACGTTGATGAATATTCTTGCCAGCTGGAAGAAATTCACCACATCCATAAAAAAGATGCTCCAAGTGGAACAGCAATTTCCATTGCAGAAGGAATCATTCAAAACAATCCGAAATTCGATGCCTGGAAGCTGGAAGAAACAGAAGGCAAGCAGCTTGGAATTTTTGCGGTACGTGAAGACGAAGTTCCGGGAACACACAGCGTGTATTACAGAAGTGAAGTAGACGAAATCGAGATCAAACATACCGCTTTCAACAGAAACGGTTTTGCACTGGGAGCTGTAGTCGCTGCCGAGTGGATTAAAGATAAAAAAGGAAACTTCGCAATGAAAGACGTTTTGGGGCTTTAATTTGTAACAAATTCTGTAAATTGCAGACCAATAAGCAGAAAATGATGAATAGTGAATTGTAAACAGCGGATGCTTTTATCATTTATTACTCATCATTTTTATTATTTATATCATAAGAATAGGCACAAAAATTTATGAATTATTTTTTAACTTATACAGTATATGTCCTCATACTATCCATATTGATGGGGATTTCATCTTGGAAACTGTTCAAAAAAATGGGGTATAGCCCTTTATTTGCTTTTATCCCTTTCTACAACTATTTCATTATTCTTAAAGAAACAAAACATCCGAAATGGTGGGCAATCCTTTCTTATCTTCCGATAGTAGGGCCAATCATGATGTCTGTTTTCCACCTTTACTTAGTGAAGAAGTTCGGGAAAACTCTCTTCAAAGATCAGATTCTTACCGTGATTCTGCCGTTTATTTATATGGCGGTTATCAACTATTCTAAAGATGTAGAGTTAGAAGATGAAAATGCAAACGATCTGTTTCTTACAGACGAAGAGAAAAATGATAAGAAGAAAGATACATTCATTGGTTCTATTACCTTTGCTGTAGTCTTCGCTACTATTATTCACGTTTTTGTAACACAGCCTTTCGGGATCCCTACAGGATCTATGGAAAGAACATTATTGGTAGGTGACTTCCTTTTTGTAAACAAATGGAGCTACGGGTACAGACTTCCAATGCGTCCGGTAGCAATACCTTTCCTTCAGGGAACTATTATGGATACAGGACAGAAAGGTAATCCTAAAGATGATCCTAAATCTTATGTAGATGGGGTAAAGCTTCCTTACACAAGAATTTTACAATTCAATAAACCACAGAAAAATGATGTAGTTGTGTTCAACTATCCTCAGGATTCAGTACATACTGCTATTGACAGAAAAGATCCTTATGTAAAAAGATGTGTGGCTACAGCGGGAGATACTTTTGAAATGAGAGCCGGAAGACTTTTCGTGAACGGAAAGCCGGAGACTGTTTTAGGAGATCAGGAAGTACAGCACAGATACCTTGTAACAACAGATGCGCAATTAGATATCCCTACTTTATATAAAGCTTATGGATTTTTACCAGTTCAGGAAGTGCAGCAGAATAACGGAGGTTTCCTTTATGGATTCCAGGGTTTAACGGATAAAACGGCTAAAGAAATTAAAGAACTTCCTCACGTTATTGATATGAAGGAAGAAGTTTCACCAAAAGGAGAAGCTGCAGTATATTACAGAGACGAAGCTAAAACTAAAATCGATACAACGCAATCCATTTTCCCAATAAACAAACCTTGGAATCAGGATTGGTACGGACCTGTCAGAATTCCTAAAAAAGGAGATGTAGTAGCGATCAATCAGGAGACACTTCCAATGTATCAATGGATTATTTCTGAATATGAACACAACAGTTTAGAGAAAAAGAACGGAGAGATCTTTATTAATGGTAAAGAAGCGAGTCAGTATACTATTCAGCAGGATTATTATATGATGATTGGTGACAACAGAGACGCTTCATTAGATGCAAGATTCTTTGGTTTCGTTCCGGAAGAAAATATTGTCGGAAAACCAATGTTTACCTGGATGAGTCTTCAGGGTGCATTCTCTGACAGCAGCTCTACTTATCAGGCACCATTTAAAATCCGTTGGGAAAGAATGTTTAAAGCTACCAACACAGGAGAAGCCAATAAAACTTCTTACTGGTGGGTTGCAGCGATGATCCTGATTTTATTCTTCGGATGGGAGTATTTCATGAAATTATTCGGAAAGAAAAAAACTGAAGACGAATAATAGAAAAATTAAACTTAAAATAGAATGAAGTATTTGAAAAAATACTTCATTTTTGCATTATGAATATGACGAATGTATTATTGCCGGCATTTTATATGCCCCCAATCTCATGGTTCTCAGTGTTTTTGAACCCTGAGAATGAAATTGTATTTGAACAGTTTGAAAACTTCCCGAAGCAGACATACAGAAACAGAGCCAATATTTACGGAGCTAACGGAAAATTGTCATTAATAATTCCTATCAACCATAACGGAAAAAGAGAATTTAAAGATGTTGAAATCTCTTACCGCGAAGACTGGAGAACACTTCACTGGAAATCTATTAAGACCGCATACCAGAGCTCTCCTTATTTCGAATATTATGAAGATAAGTTCAGAAAAATATTTGACCTTAAAGAAAAGTTTCTTCTGGATTTTAACCTTAAAGGAATAGAAGTAATCCAACAGATACTGAAAACAGAAAAGGCACACTCTTTGAATGAAGAATATATCAAAAATCCGGAGAGTATTAATTTCAGAGAAAAGTTTTCGGCAAAACTTCCTTCAGAATTTCAGATGGAAGAATATTACCAGACATTTTCTGATAAATTAGGATTTTTGGAAGATCTTTCGGTTCTTGACCTTATTTGTAATAAAGGCCCGGAATCATTGGTATATATAAAAAATATAAAACAATCATATTAGCATACAATCGCTTTTGATAAAATTTTCAGGATAAAAAACATGAAGGTGGCGATTGGAATATGTCTTTAAAAAATTAAATATCAACATATGAAAAAGGTATTATTAGCTGCAGTTTTTTTAGCAGGTTTTAGTTTCTCTTTTGCACAGGAATCTAAAGCTAAAAGTATTGATCCCAACGAAGATAAAGATTTGATGACATGGTATCATAAAGATTTTGCATCTTCAAAAGTATATGGAGTAAATACAGCAAATGCTTATAAATACTTGGAATCTAAAGGCCTGAAGCCTAAAACCGTAGTGGTGGGTGTATTAGACAGTGGAGTACAGGTAGATCACCCCGGATTGGTAAAGAACCTATGGTCAAACCCTAATGAAGTTCCTGGAAATGGTAAAGATGACGATGGAAACGGATATATTGATGACGTACACGGATGGAATTTTATAGGAGGTAAAAACGGTGATATTGATATCGATAACATGGAGGTAACGAGAGTAGTTGCCAAATATAAGCCTGTTTTCGAAGGAGATGATTCCACAAAGAATAAAGCCAACCAAGCTAAAATGAAGGAGGAGTTTGAGATGTACATGAAGGCCAAAGATATGTTCAATAAAAAAAGTATCGAGGCGAAACAAAATTTTCAGACCTATTCTATGTTGAATGAGCTGATTCCTAATATGGTAAAACTATTAGGAGGTAAGCCTGTAACCGCTGAAACTATTGCAGCTATCAAAGCTCCAACAGATCAGAGAGATGCTATTGCCCTGGATTTCTTAGGCCAGATTTCACAAAGCCCGGAATTCAAAGGAAAATCAGCAGAGGAATTTGAAAAAAAGATGAAGGAGGAAATGAAAGAAGCCATCGATCATTTTGCTCCTGCAGCAAAACAATATGACCTTTCATACGATCCGAGAAAAGAGATTGTAGGGGATAACTACGATGATTATTCTGAAAAAATCTACGGAAATAATCACTATGAAGGACCGGATGCAGAACATGGAACTCACGTAGCAGGTATTATTGCCGGACTTCCGCAAGGAAAAGAAGTTCAGTACGGAGTCGCTTCCAAAGTGGCTAAGATCATGTCTGTTAGAACAGTGCCTAATGGTGATGAAAGAGATAAAGATGTTGCTAATGCGATCAGATATGCAGTAGATAACGGAGCGAAAGTATTAAATATGAGCTTTGGAAAACCTGTTTCTCCTGGTAAAAATGTGGTTTGGGATGCTTTCAAATATGCTGAAGATAAAGGAGTTCTTTTAATAAAGGCTGCAGGTAACGAAAATGAAGATGTAGCAGAGCATCTGGCATATCCTACCAACTTTAAAAACGTTACGGACGAAAAACCGTTTGTAAGTAATGTTCTTGTGGTAGGTGCAAGTACCAATAAAAACAATGCGCTGAGAGCAGATTTTTCTAATTACAATAAAAAGATGGTGAACGTTTTTGCTCCTGGAGAAGAAATCTATTCTACCGTTCCTAAAAACGAATATAAATATCTTCAGGGTACTTCTATGGCTTCACCTGTTGTAGCCGGAGGAGCAGCTGTTTTACTGGCTTATATGCCAGACCTGAAACCTTATCAGATCATTGAAGCTCTTGTGAAAAGCAGCAATCCAAGTACAGCAGATGGGTTTGGAGACCAATCTCAGGCTGGTGGAGTTATAGACCTTAAAAAAGCTGCAGAATATGCGTATACGAATTTCTACAAAGGGAAACCTTCAGGCACTGTCAAGCCTTCGAAATCCGTAAAAAAGGCTGTTAAAAAATAATTTATCTCCCTCTGTTTAAGGAGAAACCATAAAGAGTCCGAATTTTTTCGGACTTTTTATTTTTTATTTTAAATTTTGGCACGGTTTTTTGTAACTTTATAGTAACAAAATAATAAACAACAAAATGAAAAAGTTACTACTTGCAGGGATGTTGGGAACATCACTTTTTGCAGTTTCGTGTTCCTCTGTTAACAAAGCAGCTACATCTCAAAATCAAAGAGCCGACTTCCTTAAAATGAAAGGAGACTGGCAGATTGTGAGCATAGATTATGATAAAGGCTATAAAATTAAACCTTTTGACGAAGGTGCAGACGCACAGTGCTTCGTAGGAAGTCACTGGAGATTGATTCCTAATAACTGGACAGGAGCGTATACTTTAAACGGTGGTGGAGATTGCCCGGCAATTACACAACCTATCAAATTTGAAGTAAAAGGCGGTAATACGTTTATGTTTAAAAAGATTGCTACAGGTACAAAAGCAAAACAAAATACAGCTGGTTACAGCCTTACAATGATCAATCAGACTACAGATCAGTTTTCACTTGAGCAAGATGTTCCTTTTGAAGGAGGTAATGTAAAAGTAGTTTACAACTTCCAAAGAACAGGAATGAAATAATTTATCAACATAAAAGATCAAAAAAATGAAATTTACAAAAACATACGTAGGAGCCCTTTTCTTGTCATCAGCATTATTATTGACAAGCTGTGAAGCGGTTCAGAATTCAAATCACCAACAAAGAGGTACAGCAGTAGGTGTTGCTTCAGGAGCAGTACTTGGAGGTATCCTTGGAAATAATGTAGGTAAAGGAGGAAACGGTGCTATCGGAGCTGTATTAGGAGGTATTATCGGTGGTGTTGCAGGTAACGTTATCGGTAACAAAATGGATAAGCAGGCTAAAGATATTAAAGAAACTTTACCAGGAGCTCAGGTAGAAAGAGTAGGAGATGGTATTAAAGTAACCATGAATGAAAGTATTGTTAACTTCGCTTTCGACTCTTCAAACCTTACTTCTGTAGCACAGACAAACCTTGATAAATTAGCTGAAGTACTGGTTAACAATCCAGATACCAATATCAACATCTATGGTCACACAGACAGCAAAGGTTCGGATGAGTACAATCTTAAACTTTCTCAAAGAAGAGCAGACGCTGTGAAAGCATATTTATCAGGAAAAGGAATTGCATCAAGCAGAATGTTTACAAAAGGTGAAGGTGAAGCAATGCCTGTAGCAAGCAATGATACCGATGAAGGAAGAGCTAAAAACAGAAGAGTAGAGTTTGCTATTACTGCCAATGAAAAAATGATTAACGACGCCAAACAAGGCCAATAGTTAATTTAATATATAAATATTTTCGTAAAAGACCGCCCCGGCGGTTTTTTTTGTATTTTTATGCTAGAAATTTTGAATTTATTATTTTTGTATTTGAAATAACATAAATGAAGAAATATTTAAAGCTGCTCCGTGTGGAGCAATGGGTGAAAAACCTTTTTGTATTTGTCCCTCTGTTCTTTTCAGGTAATATTACCAATATAGATCTGCTTCTCAAAAGCATTTTTGCATTTGTTATATTTTCCCTTGCAGCAAGTGTGGTCTATATCCTGAATGATTATAATGATATTGAAGCAGACAGAAAGCACCCGGAAAAAAGAAGAAGACCATTAGCAAGCGGAGCTATTTCAAAATCAAAAGCGATAGGAATTCTTATAAGCCTCATCGTGGTTGATATAGTTCTTGTATTTTTTACTCAACTTTATTTCCATGAATTTCTTTGGAAATTTGCAATCATCATAGGGTTTTATGTGGTGATGAATCTTGCCTATACTTTCAGGCTGAAGCATGTTCCTATCATTGATATCTTTATCATTGCCATAGGATTCGTATTGCGTGTACTGGCTGGAGGTTATATTACCGGAATCAGTATCTCACAATGGGCGATCCTGTTGACGTTTGTATTGGCTTTGGTACTGGCTATAGGAAAAAGAAGGGGAGAACTTATCAATGCCCAGGTTTCAGGAAAAACAAGAAAGGCACTGGATGGATATAATGTTCAGTTTGCAGATATTGCTTTATCCATTTCTATTACACTGGCTATTGTTTGCTACCTGATGTTTACCCTTTCTCCCGAAGTTCAGGAGAGATTTCACGAAAGAGTTTTTTATACTGTAATTTTCGTTGTTTTCGCGTTGTTAAGATATCTTCAGCAGACACTGGTTTATAACAGAACGGAATCTCCTACAAAAATTGTATACAGAGACCGTTACATACAGGTTACTTTATTACTTTGGGTAGTGGCATTTTTAATTCAAATTTATTTTAAGAAATGAAACCGAATTTCATACAGAAAGTTACAAACTGGGGAAATTTCCCAATAGTAGAGAAGGAAATGAGATCTGAGGACAGTTTCAGAAGAATAAAAGAATTTGTACTCAGTCACAACGAGGTTATTGCGAGAGGAAACGGGAGATGCTATGGAGATGCTTCGTTGGGAGAATCTATATTTTCAACTAAAAAATTAAATAAATTCATCAATTTTGACCGATTGAACGGAATCATAGAATGTGAATCCGGAGTACTGCTTTCAGATGTACTGGAGATAGCGGTTCCACAGGGATATTTTCTATACGTTACTCCAGGGACAAAATTTGTATCAGTAGGAGGAGCTATAGCTTCCGATGTTCATGGAAAAAACCATCACGCAGAAGGATGTTTTTCAGAATATGTGATCGAGTTTAAGTTAATGACTGAGAAAGGTGAAATTATTACCTGTTCCAGAGAAGAGAATGCAGAAAAGTTCTGGGCTACCATTGGAGGAATGGGACTTACAGGAATTATTCTTACCGCAAAATTTAAACTCAAAAATATAGAGTCTGCATACATTCGTCAGGAAAGTATAAAAGCAGACAATCTTGATGAGATATTTAAGCTCTTTGATGAAAGTGAAAACTGGACCTACACTGTTGCATGGATTGATTGTCTTCAGAAAGGAAAAAATATCGGAAGAAGTATTCTCATGAGAGGAGAACATGCGTTTCAGCATGAACTTCCCCAGAGTTTTTCAAAAACACCTTTAAGACTAAAGAAAAAATTACAACCTACCGTTCCTTTTTATTTTCCGGGATTTGTACTGAATGCCTTTACCGTAAAAATATTCAACTGGCTGTACTATAAAAAACAGTCTAAAAAAGAAGTGAAAAACTTTATCGACTATGAGACGTTTTTCTATCCTTTGGATGCCATCACAGATTGGAATAAAATCTACGGTAAATCCGGTTTTATACAGTATCAGATGGTAATTCCTAAAGAAGCAGGAAAAGAAGGAATGAAAAGAATTCTTGAAACGATTGCCAAAAGCGGGAACGGTTCATTCTTAGCGGTTTTAAAACTTTTTGGAAAAAACAATCCCCAGGCCTACAACTCATTCCCTGTGGAAGGGTATACGTTGGCTCTTGATTTTAAAGTTAATTCAAAACTGAAAGAACTGGTAGATCAGCTGGATGCTATTGTTCAGGAGTTTGGAGGAAGAATTTATCTTACCAAAGACAGCATGAGCAGATCATCCCTTACCAATTACCTGAAAAATATTCAAAATCCTAAATTTGTGTCTTTACAGCACAAAAGAATCATAAATAATAACTCATAATGATAGTTCTGGGAAGTACATCTGAAGTGGCACAGGCTTTTGTGGAAAAGGCACTTCAGGAAGGAGAGAAGTTTGAAAAAATCTATCTTTTTACCTCAAATAAAGAAACTACAGAGCGTTTTGCAAGACACCTCGATGTGAAGTTTCTACAACAGGCGGAAGTCATTGAACTGGATCTGACTAAAGAAATTGATTACAATAGATTTGATAATATCAATTCAAATGTATTATTTTGTGCCGTAGGATATTTAGGAGAAGGAACCGAAGAAGGATTGTATGATAACAGAAATACAGAACGTATCATTGATATCAATTATTCAAAACTGGTTCCTGTGATAAATTATTTTGCTCATAAGTTTGAAAGCAGAAGATCCGGAACGATTATCGGGCTTTCATCTGTGGCAGGAGACCGGGGAAGGCAGAGCAATTTTATCTATGGAAGTGCAAAAGCAGCTTTTACTGCTTATCTGAGTGGGTTGAGAAACTACCTTTTTGAAAAAAAAGTACACGTTCTTACCATAAAACCGGGGTTTATGGAAACTAAAATGACAGAAGGTCTGCCTTTAAATCCGAAACTGACAGCAAGTCCCAAACAGGCTGCTTCCTGTATTTACAATGCCTTCAAAAAGAGGAGAAATGTGGCATATGTTTTGCCGGTTTGGAGTATTATTATGATGATTATCAGGAATATCCCTGAGTTTATATTCAAGAAATTAAAGCTTTAAAAAATGAAAAAATTGTATTGTTTTGATTTTGACGGAACCCTTACCTATAAAGATACAATGTTTATGTATCTTAAATTTTACGATTCTACAAAATATCGTATACAATTTTTAAGACATGTACCTCTCTTTATTCTGCTGAAGCTGAAACTTGCTGAAACAGAAAAAGTGAAAAAAAGCTTTATAGGCTCTATTTTAAGAGGCCAGACTCAGGAAAAAATTGAACAGAAATCTAAACAGTTTTTTGAACACCATTATCCTAAAATAGTGAGGGAGAATGCATTAGACTTTATAAAAAATATCGATAGGAATAATACACAAAGTTTATTGGTAACCGCTTCATTAGATATCTGGGTGAAACCTTTCGCTGATGAGCTGAAAATGGAACTTGTTTCTACGCGGGCAGAGTTTAAGAACGGAGTTTTCACAGGAAATTTTGTAGGAAAAAACTGTAATGGGAAAGAAAAACTGGTAAGAATTAAAGAAGAAATTAACGATTCTAAATACGATAAGATTATTGCATTTGGTGATACTTCAGGAGATCGGCCAATGTTGAAATGGGCAAATGAGGGACATTACCAATTTTTTCACTAATTTTGGGAGATAAAATTGTAAAAAATGAAAAGCCTGTTAATCGCATGTGCAGCAATTTTCATGAGCTGTGCAAGCACTTCATCTCAGAAGTCTTCTCCTGCGCAGGGAAATGCTGAACTTATTGTCTCTGAATCCCAGGGAGGAGCAGATACTCCCGGCTTTAGAATTATTAAGGAAGAAAAAGATTTCCGCAATATTATCAGCGGAAGTTTTGGTATTTCAGAAATAGGAAAAGAATCTTATATCAAATATCCGCAGTTTCCGAAAAATAAAAAAGTCGTTTTATACAATTTGGGAACCTTCAGATCAGGGAGCCACAAAATTGAAGAGATTAAAAGTATATCTGTGAAAAATCAGATTCTGTATGTAGAAGTTCCGGCTGGAGAACGTTCCGGTGGAATGGAAATTCAGGTGATCTCAAGCCCTTGGTTTATATTTACTGTTCCCACAGATTATAAATTTACCTCTGTAGAATTAAAATATTCAAAATAATAATGGATAAAGTATATTTAGATAATGCCGCAACCACTCCGCTTGCAGAAGAAGTTATAGATGCAATGGTTGGCACTATGAAAATGAATTTCGGAAACCCGTCTTCAACACACAGTTTTGGTCAGGAAGCAAAAATCCTTATTGAAAATGTAAGACGACAGGTTGCAGACTATCTTCATGTAACTCCTGCTGAAATCATTTTTACGTCCTGTGGTACCGAATCAAACAATATGATCATCAAATCCTCGGTAGAACACCTTGGAGTAGAAAGAATCATCAGTTCTCCTCTGGAACATAAATGCGTTTCTGAAAGTATTCTGGATATGAAAAGCAGAAAAGGAGTAGAAGTAAACTACATCCGCCCGAATGAAAAAGGAGATATTGATCTTGCTAAATTAGAAGAACTTTTAAAAGCTTCAGATAAAAAAACATTGGTTAGCTTAATGCATGCCAACAACGAAATTGGGAATATCATCAACCTTAAACAGGTTGCCCAGCTGTGCAAAGAACACCATGCACTTTTCCACTCAGATACGGTACAGACAATGGCTCATATGAACCTTGACTTCTCTGATATTCCTGTAGATTTTGCATCCTGCAGTGCCCATAAATTTCATGGTCCAAAAGGAGCTGGATTTGCGTTTATCAGAAAAGCAACAGGTTTAAAAGGAATTATTACCGGAGGACCTCAGGAAAGAAGCCTTAGAGCAGGAACTGAAAATGTTTGTGGTATCGTAGGATTAGGAAAAGCATTAGAACTTTCTCTGAATCATATCGAGGAATATACCAACCATATGCAGAGTATAAAGGATTATGCAATTGAAAGACTTTCTGCCGAAATAGAAGGAATTAAATTCAATGGAAGAAGTGCTGAAAAGGAAAACAGTCTTTATACAGTTTTAAGTGCTTTATTACCTTATAAAAATCCACTGATAGGACTTCAATTAGATATGAAAGGGATTGCTATCTCTCAGGGAAGTGCATGCTCATCAGGAGCCTCAAAACCTTCAATGGTAATGATGATGGTACTTTCTGAGGACGAAATGGATCATTGTACTCCATTACGTATCTCGTTCAGCCATATGACGACCAAAGCGGAGATTGATACATTGGTCAATGCATTAAAGGAAATTTCAAGCGATTACACTATAGAAAAAACTAATGTTGAGCATAGATAGGCTTGTGCTCTAAAAAGCGTAATTTTGAACATCCAATAAAGGATTAAAAGAAAAATAATATTAATTAAAATAAAAGAAACAAAAATGGCTTTAGAAATTACAGACAGCTCATTTCAGGATACGGTTTTAAAATCAGACAAACCGGTATTAGTAGACTTCTGGGCAGTATGGTGCGGACCTTGTAGAACTTTAGGACCAATCATCGAAGAAGTAGCATCAGATTTTGAAGGTAAAGCAGTAGTTGGAAAAGTAGATGTAGACAACAACCAGGAGATTTCTATGCAGTATGGTATCAGAAATATTCCTACAGTTCTTATTTTTAAGAATGGAGAAGTAGTAGATAAATTAGTAGGTGTAGCTCCAAAAGAGGTAATTGCTGAAAAATTAAGCGCTCACTTATAAAAAAAATAAGTTTGATAATGAACGCCTTCCAGTATTGGAAGGCATTTTTTTTGAAAAAATTTGCAGATAACAAAAAAAGTTGTAATTTTGCAACCACGAAAAAGAAACGACGTTCTTTCAAATAATGATCCGGTAGTTCAGCTGGTTAGAATGCCGCCCTGTCACGGCGGAGGTCGCGGGTTCGAGTCCCGTCCGGATCGCAGAAGTTTTCTCAATTTCTTTTAAAAAAAATTGATCCGGTAGTTCAGCTGGTTAGAATGCCGCCCTGTCACGGCGGAGGTCGCGGGTTCGAGTCCCGTCCGGATCGCAACTGCGATATCAAAGT